>DASVST010000266.1:0-15883 GCA_036387965.1 Segetibacter sp.
TGACCCTATTGTTATTTATTCTAGCCAATTAAGAAAGAGAGAAACATCTAATTTATCAACTAGCTTAAATGCATCTTTTAATGAACCGTTGTCTAAAACAACTTCATTAAGGCTAAGTAACAATGTTGAATTTAACAGGGAGTCAAATTATTTAAGTCCTTTCAATAAGAATAGTACTTCCGGTAAATATGTTGATCTTATAGACAGTATAAATAGTGGTATTGAAAGAGATCTTTGGCGCAATACGACAACAGCAGGATTAACATGGAGAAAAAAGAAGTTTACTGTACAAGGAGCGCTTAACCTTTTAGCGCTTAACTACAATAATGATTATTTAAAAAGCTCCCCTGTTAACAGAAGTTATACTTATGTATATCCAAATATCAGCATTGATTATAATGGTATAAGATTGGGATATAGCGCAAATGTACGTGCGCCTTCTGCTTACGAACTGCAACCAATAATCGACAACACAAACAGGCAATTTTTACAGTATGGAAATCCGACTTTAGAACCAGTATATTCTCAGTCTTTATCCTTTAATGTTTTCAAATCTAAACCGACCGGTAGCTCTTACTCTGTTTTTATGAATGGCAGTGTTACAGATAATGCTGTAATTCGGGAGAATACCGTGAATAGTGCCGGCATTCAAACTTCGAGACCAGTAAATGTAAACGGATTAAAAGGCGGTAATGCATCTGGATCATATACCAAACAATACAAGTTTAATAAAAATTATAGATTGTCTTTAAGACCATCGGTTTTTGGCAGCTATAATGAAAGTATCGTTTCATTTAACGGCAACAGGAGTGGCTCGCATACTGTTGGTTACAATAGTTCGTTGAACGTAGGCTTTAATTACAAAGATAAAATTGAACTTAATAATCGTTACTCGTACAATAAACGCTTTACCAGGTATGATAACACTAAGTTTTATAGAAATATCGATGTTACAACCCATTCAGCAGAATCTGAAGTTGTAATAAGATTGCCAAAGCATTTTGTTTGGGAGAACCTTATTAACTATAGTTACAATTCGCAGGTTGCCCCCGGAATAAAAAAGAGTGTTGTAAGATGGAACGCAGGAGTAAACTACTTGTTCTTAAAGCAAGAAAAAGGTAATTTAAAGCTATCTGTTTTCGATTTGCTTAATCAAAACATTAGCGTATCGAGGTATACTACCGAGAACTCGATTTTCGATTCACAAACAACTACACTTCGCCGGTATTTTATGTTGAGCTTTATTTACAACCTTCGGACTTTTTCTCCAGGTAAGGTAGGGGGTAAGGATAGGTCGTTCTTTTTGTTTTAGTAAACGTTGTTTTTTTTAAACCATGTTGCTCCAGAATGCAACATGGTTAATTAGCAACAAGTTGCGTTTTATGTGTCTCCAACCATATTCCCCGGCACTACCCATTCATCAAATTCATCAGGCGTAGTATAGCCAAGTTTAACTGCCATTTCCTTTAATGTTGTTCCTTCTTTATGTGCTTTCTGCGCAATCTCAGCAGATTTGTAGTAGCCAATTTTTGTGTTTAGAGAAGTAACAAGCATTAAACTGTTGTCTACATGCTTCTTAATATTTTCTTCGATCGGCTTTAAACCTACAGCGCACTTTTCATTAAAGCTTACACAACCTTCGCCGATAAGGCGTGCACTATGAAGAAAATTGTAGATCATCATTGGCTTAAAAACGTTCAACTCAAAATGACCCATTGAACCTCCAATATTTATAGCAACGTCATTACCTAGAACCTGTGCTGCAATCATTGTTAGTGCTTCGCTTTGCGTTGGATTTACTTTGCCGGGCATAATAGAAGACCCCGGCTCATTATCTGGTATAAAAAGCTCACCAATTCCACTTCTTGGCCCGGAAGATAACATGCGGATATCATTAGCAATCTTCATAAGACTTGCCGCAACAGTTTTTAAAGCGCCATGTGCTTCTACAATTGCATCGTGTGCAGCAAGTGCTTCAAATTTATTTTCTGCCGTTTTAAAAGGAAGCCCGGTAAGATAAGCAATATGCTTTGCAACATCCCCGGAATAGCCTTTTGGCGTATTGATTCCGGTACCCACAGCCGTTCCACCTAATGCCAGTTCGCTTAAATGGTCAAGCGTATTATTTATTGCTTTTAATCCATGATCAAGCTGGCTTACATAGCCACTTAATTCTTGTCCTAAGGTTAATGGTGTAGCATCCATAAAGTGGGTGCGACCGATCTTTACAACATGCATGTACTCTTTGCTTTTTGCAGCAAGTGTATCACGTAAGCTTTTGATCCCCGGAATTGTTACCTCAACTAATGTTTTGTACGCAGCAATATGCATTGCGGTTGGAAACGTATCGTTGGATGATTGCGATTTATTAACATCGTCATTAGGATGAAGAAACTTTTCTTTATCGTTTAGATCTCCACCTTTAATTACGTGACCACGATAAGCAATCACTTCATTCATATTCATATTACTTTGTGTGCCACTACCTGTTTGCCACACAACTAACGGAAATTGATCATCAAGTTTACCTTCAAGAATCTCTTCGCAAACCTGGCTAATTAACTCAGCCTTATCCTGCGGTAAAACACCTGCATCTAAGTTAGTTAAGCCTGCTGCCTTCTTTAAATAGGCGAATGCCTGGATAATTTCTTTAGGCATTCTATTGATGTCTTGTGCGATCTTGAAGTTCTCTATACTGCGTTGCGTTTGTGCTCCCCAATAAACATCTGATGGTACTTGTACTTCGCCCATTGTATCTTTTTCTATCCTATAATTCATAAATGTATTTTTGATTGAAATGCTTTTTCGGTACGATATTTTCTTAAGCAAAATTAACTTAAAAGGTAAAATGGGTTGATTAATTTTACTTTTCAACTTGCCACATGAAAACCATCAGATTAGTATATGTTCTTAGTCTTTTTGTTGTGTTGAGTTGCAATGAGACACAGACAACTGATGAGCCTGCCACTCAGCAGCAGGATACATTGAAAGCTGCAACTAACGAGCCATCCGAGATTTCCGCGAAACCTCAATCTCCATTAGCCGGTGGTGAAAAAATAAATACCGGAGAAGTACTACCTGAATCTCTGATTGCTTTTGCACAGACATTAATTGGCACAACGTACAAATATGGTTCGACTGATCCCGCAGTTGGTTTTGATTGCTCCGGTTTTATTACACATGTTTTTAATCATTTTGATATTAAAGTTCCAAGGTCTTCAAGAGATTTCGAGTTTTCAGGAACTGATGTGCCGCTGCAAGAAAGCAAGCCAGGAGACTTGATTTTATTTACCGGAACTGATAGTACAGTCCGAACAATCGGCCATATGGGGATTATTATTAAGGCTGATGGAACAACAATCGATTTCATCCATTCCTCCTCGGGAAAAGCAAATGGTGTAGTAGTAACTCCCTTGAACGGGTATTACATGGGTAGGTTTATGAAAGTGGTAAGAGTGTTTAGTTAATTAAATTCTATCTACCTGAAAAGTTTGCTTTTCTTTTTTCAAGAAAAGCACCGGTGCCTTCTTTCATATCTTCCGTTGAAAAGCAATTTCCAAAACCTGCAATTTCTGTTGCATAACCATCATTAGAAAAAACTGCATTAGCTGCTTCAATACATTTTGAAACAGCAAGAGGTGCTTTTGAATTAACAACTGATAAAATGCTCTTAGCTTTTTCTAATAGTTGATCCTGCGGAACAACATAATTTACTAAGCCAAATTGTAAAGCAGTATTTGCATCAATCATATTTGCGCTTATCAGCATTTCAATTGCTCTTCCTTTTCCAATCAACTGAACAAGTCTTTGTGTTCCGCCATATCCAGGTATCAATCCAAGGTTAACTTCAGGCTGACCAAACTTTGCATTTTCACTTGCTATTCTAAAATGACAAGCCATTGCAAGTTCGCAACCTCCACCTAACGCAAAGCCGTTAACGGCAGCAACAACTGGCTTAGGGCAACTTTCAATTCTTTGGAAAATATCCTGTCCTTTTGTAGCGAGATTCTTTCCTTCATCAACACTAAGTCCAACAAACTCACTTATGTCAGCGCCAGCTACAAAACCTTTCTGTCCTGCACCAGTAATTATCACCGATCTTATTTCATCATTTTTATAAACTTCTTCAAACACCTCTTTCAGGTCATTCATCACCTGCTGGTTTAGCGCATTCAACTTATCAGGTCGGTTAATGGTGATAAGAAGAATGTTGTTTTCTATTGAAGTAAGTAATGTCGAGTACATAGAGTGGCTTTTAGCTGTAAGCTTTACGCTGTAAGCAGTTTAGGAATTTAGTTTTGTGTTTCTCATTTCCGGCGTTGTTTTGGTTGAGGCGTGTACATGTATCGCCTTACGCTCTTAGCTTTACGCTGTAAGCAGTCTAGGAATTTAGTTTTTGTTGAAAACCAGTAAGCATTTTTTGCTGTTCAGAAATATCTAATTTTAAGTCTTGTAAGAGTGTTTGATTTCCTTTAGAAAGTTTTTCAGAGATAATCAATTGGGTTTCTAACTCAAATGTTGAACCAAGTGATATTTCAATAAACCTCGCATAATCTTTTTCACTTCTTCTGCTGCTACCTTCTGCAATATTGGATGGAATAGAAACACCTGATCTGTTCATTTGTTGAGAGATGCCATATTTATCTTCTTTTGGAAAGGTATCAGTAAGCTGAAATGTTTTTACAGCAATATCAATTCCCTTTTGCCAAATACGAAGTTCTTTGAAGTTTCTCATATACGTTTGTTGTTTTGCGTGAGGCGTATAGCATGGAGCGGGCAGCATTTTTATTGAAGTAATTTATTTTTCGAAAACGAAGATACCAATGCTGTTTTTAATGAAGTAGCTTTTTTACCTTTCTACTATGAACATTGTAGACATCATTATATACATCGGAATTTTTGCATTTGCGTGTACCGGTGCACTTAAAGCAAGAACCAGCCAGATGGACATTTTTGGTGCCGCTGTTCTTGCATTTGCAACAGCATATGGTGGCGGTACGTTACGCGACCTGTTGATCGGTGTTCGCATCAATTGGATGAATGACTACCTCGCCTTATCACTTGTATTTTCTGCGGTATTAATTGTATCGTTATTGAAGAAAAATATTGGCAGATTTACAATCATCTTCTTTTTTACCGATGCAATTGGCCTGGGCTTGTTTACAATTGGAGGAATTGAACGCAGCCTCGATAATGGTGTTAATGATGTTTATGCAATTATCATGGGTGTAATGTCAGCAACATTTGGTGGACTGTTAGGTGATATATTAAGTAATCGTGTTCCTGCTTTATTAACTCGGGGTGAGTTATATGCTACCGCGTGTGCAATTGGTGGAACAATTTATCTTATCGCAAAAAACCTTGGATTGAACGACACGATTAATCAAGTCATCTGTGTAGTTCTTGTTGTAATCATACGTATCATTTCTAAGAAAAAAAGTATTGCATTGCCTGAGATTTGATAGCTTAAAAGTGTTGGCGATTCAAAAAAACGATCTACTAAGGCTTGCATTAAAAGCTTCTGTGCTCACTCACCCAATCTTTAATGTAGGAGCTTATCTCGCTTGTTGGCGTACCAGGAGGGAATAGTTTCCCTACGCCCATCTCGTTCAAGGTCTTCATATCATCTTCCGGTATAATTCCGCCGCCCGTTAGTAATACATCATCCATGTTTTTTTCCTTCATCATTTGTATAACCTTCGGGAAAACCGTCATGTGAGCTCCGCTAAGAATACTTATTCCTATTGCATCAACATCCTCTTGTAAAGCAGCGTTCACAACCATTTCAGGAGTTTGCCTAAGACCGGTGTAAATTACTTCCATGCCTGCATCTCTGAGTGAAGTTGCAATAACTTTAGCTCCGCGGTCGTGACCATCAAGACCTACCTTTGCAACCAATATTCTAAGCGGACGTGTTGGCGTCATTGTTTCTTTATTGAGATGAACAAAAATACATTTCTTTAGTAACACAAATTGCAAGTATGAATTACAGGAAGTTTGGAAACACAGATTTACAAGTAAGTGAAGTAGGATTTGGAGCGTGGGCTATAGGTGGAAATGCAATGGTGGGAAACGTTGCAATTGGCTGGGGCAAAGCAGATGATTCAACATCAATCGAAGCAATCAACAAATCTTTAGAGCAGGGAATAACTTTCTTCGATACAGCAGATATTTATGGTCTTGGACATTCTGAAAAGTTGCTCGGTGATGCATTAAAAGGCAAACAGGATATTGTTATTGCCACTAAAGTCGGAAACGTTTCTCGCAACGAACAGTTTACGGTAGACTATTCAAAAGAACATATTTTATCAGCTTGCGAAGCAAGCTTGAAGAGATTGCGGCGAGATGTTATTGATTACTACCAGTTGCATTCAGCACGTGTTGCACATTTGCAATCGGGTGAATGTATAGAGGCAATGGAATTACTAAAGCATGAAGGAAAGATCAGGCATTGGGGGCTGTCATTAAATACATTTAATCCTGAACCAGAAGCTGAATTCTTAATGGATGCTAATAAAGGAAAAGGCTTTCAGCTGGTGTTTAATGTTATCAATCAAAGAGGGCTTTCATTAATGGAGAAAGCTGCACAGAATGACTATGGAGTTATTGCTCGTATGCCTCTCCAATTCGGATTACTAACAGGTAAGTTCTCGTCTGAATCAAGCTTTCCAAAAGATGATCACAGACATGCTCGTTTGACTAAAGAAATAATAACATCGGCAAATGAGATTTTGAAAAAGAAAGTATGGACGTTGTGTGATAAATATCAAGTTAATAAAACTTCCTTAGCACTAAGTTTTATACTCAGTTTTAACAGCGTGAGTACCGTTATACCGGGGATACGCACTGCACAACATGCCATTGATAACACGTCCGATATTGTTCAACTTGAAGAAGACGATATTACTTACCTGAAAAACCTGTTCAATTCTGACCTTAAGGAATTACTTGCATTAGTTGAGAAACAAGGATAGTCTGAACATATAAGGTTTTAAGAAGTTAATTGTTCCAGTCCAAAGCGAATTCGTTTTATTGTTTCTTCCTTACCCATTATCCCTGCAATATCAAAAACAGTTGGTCCAAATTTTCCACCCACAAGCATTATTCTAAAAGGCAATTGAAGCTCACCAACCTTAATGTTTTTTTCGCCTGCAGTTTCTTTGAATAATGCCTCAATGTTTGTTGCGTTCCAATCTTGCAGCAGCAAAATCTTTTCAGAAAAGATATCAAAGAACATTGCCTTGTCTTCGCTCCATTTTGGTTTAATGGAAGCTACATCTAGTGTATCGGGCGCTTTAAAAAAGAAAGATGCCTGCTGCCAAAAATCAGTAAGCAGTGTGCATCGATCTTTCACAAGTTCCAGTACGTTGTCAAATTTTTCATCGTCTTCAATGATAACATCGTTTGCTTCAAATAGTTTTTTTACCTGAAACCTGAAACCTGAAACTGGCAACTTCTTTATCCATTCATGATTAAACCATTTAGCTTTTTCATAATCGAATTTTGCCCCGCCTTTATGAACTTTTTCCAAAGAGAATCTTTCAATCAATTCCTCCTTAGAAAATATTTCCTGCTCACTTCCATCATTCCAGCCGAGTACAGCCAGTAGGTTAATGAACGCTTCCGGTAAAAAGCCAAGTTCTCTAAACCCTTTAATCAATTCATTTGTTTTTGGATCAACCCAGTTCATTGCAAAAACAGGAAAACCCAAACGATCACCATCTCTTTTACTTAATTTACCATGACCATCTGGTTTAAGAATTAACGGTAGATGTGCCCACTGAGGCATGTCATCTATCCACCCAAGATATTTCCATAGCAATATATGAACAGGTGCACTTGGTAACCATTCTTCCCCCCTGAAAGCATGTGTTATCTTCATTAAATAATCATCAACAACAACAGCCAAATGATACGTTGGCATTCCGTCTGCCTTCAACAATACCTTGTCATCAGTTAGTGATGAATTAAAACTTACTTCACCTCTTATCATATCTGTAAAAGTGAGTGTTTCATCTTGTGGCATTTTAATCCTGATAACATGCCGCACACCATCTTTTAATAATCTCTGTACTTCATCTTCTGCTAACGTCAAAGAATTGCGCATCTTTTCTCTTATAGAGAAATTATACTGAGGGGATGGATTAGTTTCTGTTTTAAACTTGCTCCGCATTTCATCAAGCTCTTCCGGCGTGTCGAACGCGTAATATGCATAGCCATTTGCTACAAGTTCTTCAGCATATTGCCTGTACAGTTCTTTTCGCTCACTCTGCCTGTACGGCCCGTATTCGCCTCCATGCAGTGGGCTTTCATCCGGTTCAAGTTCGCACCACTTAAGGCAGTTCTGAATATATTCTTCTGCACCTTCTATAAAACGGGTTTGGTCTGTGTCTTCTATGCGTAAAATAAAGGTGCCATTATGTTGTTTAGCAAATAAATAGTTGTACAAAACCGTTCTTACACCGCCGAGATGAAGTCCACCTGTAGGAGAAGGGGCAAAACGAACCCTGACTTTCTTTATATTCATAGCTGCAAAGATATACTATGCAATTGCTGAATAAAATGTTCGGTCTAAATGAGTAAGTTGGTGAAGTATCGATTTATTATTTCAATAGGGCTCCTTTTTTGGCAGACACATGCATCTGCCCAGCTTACCTACGAGACATTACGGGTGGTATACGATACGCCATGGATCTATAAAAACCTTAAATTAATACCTGTTAGATTCAAGCAAAAAGATCCCGCTTTACCTGCTATTTTATTAAACGATCCAAATCTTATATCCTTATCTGACGCAATGCAAAAGCGCATGATAAAAGTTAAAGAAATTAAATACAATGGAGGATCAGATTTGAATTTACTTGAGGTGGTAAATACTTCAAAAAGTCCGATTCTTGTTAATAGCGGCGAACTGCTCTCCGGGGGAAAACAAGATAGAATGGTTGGCGAAACCAAATTAATCCCACCTGGGAAGGAGAAACATTATTTAAAAGTTTTTTGCATTGAGAAAGGTAGGTGGGATAACAAGCCAAGAGTTTTTAAACACAGAGGAAGGGCAAGTGCAGAATTAAGAAAGACCATGGACATATCTAATCGACAGGCAAAAATCTGGAAGAATATTGATAGCTCATCCGCATCTTCAAACAAAAAACTAGAAACGGGAGCTTTTCTAAAACTGTTTAATGATTCCCTCAGAACTGATACCGGTTACATAAATTTCTTTACAAGAAAATACAGGCAAACCGATAGTTTGTTTGCCGGCTTTGTTGCTGTTACAGGTAACCAGATCATAAGTTGCGAACTATACACATCAACTAAACTATCAAACAGTTCTTTCCGTGAGATGCTAAATACCTTCGTGTTCTCTGCCGTCACTAAAGGCAGCAGACCTCTTATGACGAACGATAGAGTCAGAGACTTTTTAGATAAATTCCTGATCAGCGAAGCGATACAAAAAGCTTACATACCAGGGCATGGGAAACTGCATAAGTATAATAACAGGCTGATCCACTTAACAGCTTACAATGATTGATCGCGTCAGCAACCTTTAAGATTCATGCTGTTTAAATTGGTATTTTGCAATATGTATTTAGTCAAATCGCCATGGTTGCTTAAGAGGCTTTATCCTGCCCTTACATGGAGTATTCCAACTGAAGAAAAGGAAGTATACTTAACCTTCGATGATGGGCCACATCAAACAATTACTCCTTTTGTATTAGATACTTTAAAAGCGCGTGATGCAAAGGCTACGTTCTTCTGTATCGGAAAGAATGTGAAAGAACATCCTGCTATTTACCAGCAAATAATTTCAGAAGGTCATAAAGTAGGTAATCATACATACAATCATTACAACGGTTGGAAAACACCTGATGATGTTTATATTAAAGACATACTTGAGGCAAAGCAATATATAGATAGCAATCTTTTTAGGCCACCATACGGACGCATATCAAAGTTTCAAATACAGCAACTAAAATCGTTGTTTAAAATTGTAATGTGGGATGTTTTAAGTGCCGATTTTGATATTACACTTACTCCGCAAAAGTGTCTTGAGCATGTTGTATCGAATGTAGCTCCGGGTTCTATAGTAGTTTTTCACGATAGCCAAAAAGCGCTTCCAAGATTAGAATATGCACTGCCGAAAGCATTGGAGTACTTATCGACGAACGGCTATAAGTTCAAGGCTCTTTCATAGTAGAAATAGAAAGGGCCGAGGTAGAAACCTCAGCCCGTTTATAATCCGTACCCTATGAAAACTAGTTTGTAAAAAAATATTATGGCTTTGTGTGTTTTGAAGTTGTCTGAAGTATTTGGTTTTTCATGATTCTTTTAAAGGCAATTCGATAAAGACAATGTATAAACGATGTACTTGTTTATATTATTTTCGTAAGCACTAAAAATTTATTTTTTATAAAAAGTTATAGTTTAAGCAATATTCTTTGCCTCCCTTTATTAAGTTCAACTTTGTGATAACACAATAAAATAAATTATGATTTTCGTTGATTCGCATTGCCATTTATACTTAGAAGAATTTAAAAACGATTTAGAAGAAGTAATCAAAATTGCCCGAAACGCAGGCGTAGCAAGGTTTTACCTTCCGTGCATTAATAGTGAAGTAATAGATGATATGCTTAAGCTCGAAGAGTTCTATCCGGGGGAATGTATTCCGATGATGGGACTTCATCCATGTTCGGTAAAGGAGGATTACAAGAGGGAACTAAAAATTGTTGAAGATTGGTTAAGCAAACGAAAGTTTGTTGCAGTAGGAGAGATAGGTCTTGATTTTTATTGGGATAGAACTTTCATAGAACAACAGTATGAAGCATTCAACATGCAAATGGAACTGGCGTTGCAACATAACCTTCCCATAGTAATTCATACACGCAATGCAATGGAAGAAACGATAGAAGCAGTTAAGCCATTTGCAACAAGAGGATTAAAGGGAATATTCCATTGTTTTAGCGGTAACAATAAAAATGCTCATCAAATAAAAGATATGGGTTTCTCTTTAGGAATTGGAGGCGTGTTAACTTATAAGAATAGTGGGTTGGCAGAAGCATTAGATGATATAAATTTATCTCATCTTGTTTTAGAAACAGATGCTCCATACTTATCTCCTGTTCCGTTTAGAGGCAAACGAAATGAAAGCAGTTATATAAAAATCATTGCTGAAAAACTTGCCTTAATAAAAGATGTAAGTGTAGAGCATGTGGCTAATGTAACATCAGGTAATGTTGAAAAAATATTCGGTCACTAGTTTGATCATTATTTAAACCTATACCTCTTCGAAAAGGTATACGCAAACCATGCTGTAAAGAGGATAATTAATACCAGGCATATAATCGAACCTTCGAAACCAAATTCACCGCCGGTAAGTAACACAGGTCCCTCTAAGTTTTGTTCTAAAATGAATGGCATTTCAAAACCACTTACCTCGTAACCTAAAACCGGTCCTTGAAATACATTCCATATAAAATGGAAGAAGATGCTAAACCATAGGTTTTTAGTGTAGATATAATTTATGCCTAACAAAAGACCGGCAACAAAAACATTGAGCACCGGCACAATAGTTACATCAGGATTATTCGTGTGAACCAGAGCAAATAGTAAGGCCGTAATAAATAATGCAATCCATTTATTCAGTGACTGCATTAGGTTGTTCAATAAATATCCCCTGAATACAAGTTCTTCGATAAAAGCAACGGCAACGAGAAAGCCTATAGTTTGTAAGATTTCATTGGTGTAGCTAATTCCTATAAACGACAAGTATCCAGAAAATGTAAGGATAAGTGTACCTAAACCAATTATCGCAATAGCAGCAAAGAAACCTAATGCAGCTTCGTTGCTATAGCCCTTCCACTTGAAGCCAAGACTGAGAAAACTTTTTCGGTCTATATATGTTCTGAAAAGGGAGGTAATTATTACTACAGATGCAACAAGAATAAAATACCCGATATTAAGCGCTAGTTGCGAAACACCTATCGCAACACCAACGATTGCTAAAACATACAATAATGCTCTCAGCCAGCCCTGCTTTATCAACGGCTTTTGAAGATTCATAGCAGTTATTTTGTGATAGAGAGTAAAAATAATGATTTAGCAGTGATCAGCGGGTCATTACAATTACAACACAACAATTCTTTTAAATTATCTTGCTCTTAAAATTATCCTGATGCTTAATAACTACAACTTTACCGTAGTAGATCGCTTTATGCGATATGTTCAAATAGATACTCAGTCGAATCCTCAAAGCGATACACATCCAACTACTGAAAAACAAAAAAACCTGAGCAAGATTTTAGTTGAAGAGTTGTTGCAAATGGGAATAGCTGATGCAGCAATGGATGAATTTGGATATGTATATGCAACAATTCCTTCAAACTCTAAAAAACAAGTGCCTGTAATTTGTTTTTGCAGTCATGTAGATACGGCGCCGGATTGTAGTGGTACTAACGTAAAACCCATCCTGCATGAAAATTATAGTGGAGAAGATATAGAACTGCCTGATGATACGTCAAAGGTGCTGAAGACATCTGAATATAAATATTTGAAAGAGCATATTGGTGATAGTATAATTACTGCAAGTGGAAACACTTTATTGGGAGCAGATGATAAAGCCGGTGTATCAGAAATAATGGATATGGCAAACTATCTTATCACTCATCCTGAAATAAAGCATGGAACTATAAAAATGTTATTTACTCCTGATGAAGAAGTTGGAAGAGGCACAGCTAAACTTGATATGCAAAAACTCGGTGCGCAATTCGGTTATACATTAGATGGCGGAGAGGCAGGCAAGTTAGAAGATGAAACTTTTAGTGCTGATGGAGCAATCATTACTATACATGGGGTAATTGCTCACCCGGGTTATGCAAAGGACAGATTAGTTAATGCTTTAAAGATTGCAGGTGAAATTCTGGCTGAGCTACCAACAAAAGAATTCAGTCCCGAAACAACAGAAAAGAGAGAAGGCTTTGTACACCCGGTAAGAGTTGATGGAATTGCTGAGAAAGCTACAATAGAATTTATAGTAAGAGACTTTACACGAGAAGGATTGCAGGCAAATGCAGAAAGACTTCAAAAGATAGCGGAAAGTGTTTTGAAAAAACATCCTCATGCGAGGATGGAGTTTAAAGTAGTTGAGCAGTATAGAAATATGAAGGAGATCTTAGATAATCATCCACAGGTTACAGAGTATGCTGCAGAAGCTTATAAAAGAACTGGATTAAAAGTAAGGAAAGAGAGCATTAGGGGAGGTACCGACGGAAGCAGATTAAGCTTTATGGGATTGCCCTGCCCAAATCTTTTTACGGGCATGCAAGGCATACATAGTTTACATGAATGGATCGGAGTAAAGGACATGAAACTGGCTGTAGAAATGCTTGTTAACTTAGTTCAGGCTTGGGAAGAGAAAAGTTAGGATCAGTTATACTTCTAAGGTAACTCCTCTGCTTCATTATTTGATTTTTCATCCACCCCATGCGGCAAGGAATAATAATACCACAAAGAGACCTATTGCAAGTAAGCCTATACCTACCCACCCCATAATTTGCCCTGCTTTGGCAAATCCTCTGGCATCTCCTAAAATGCCGGGTTTTTCTTTGTCATATGCTAATGCATTATTAGAAATTATAATTGCAGGTATTGCAAATAATGGAAAAAGAAGAATTCCTGCCAGTCCAAAACCGAATCCTGTATATGCATTCCTTCTTCCTTTTTTGGCAAGCTCTTCGTCTTCAGGGTCTGTTGCGCCCACTAATTTTTTGGCTAAAAAGAACTGAACTTTTTCTTTAAGCGTAAGTTTTCTTCCAAGGTAAGCCTGTAGTTCTTTAACTGTCAGTTTAGTTATAGCAACAGATTGTTGCTTGTCAGGTGTGGGTTTACTTGTACTTGCAGCTACGCTCGAACTAAACGCTGCCATCGAGCAGAAGCTAATTGATATTGATATAATGATTAGTAGTAGAGATTTCATGTTTTGGGTTTAGCTATATATTCATCCCTAAACTAAAACTTTCTTGTAAATAAATCTCAGGTAAAAACAAAAAGAGCAATGAAAACTTGCTTATTCGTATTTTAGCTCAGTCTTACATATATAATTTTCAACCCTTGCACATGGAAACTTTATTATCGTATTGGTGGTTACTCCTCCTGTTATTTATAATTTTCAGCGGACTTGTTACCGTTACTCAAGGTACTATTGCAGTAGTAACAATGTTTGGAAAATACCAGCGTGTTCTTCGTCCCGGACTAAATTTTAAAATTCCGATAATTGAGCAGATCTATAAAAGAGTAAGTATACAAAACCGTTCGGTTGAACTTGAGTTCCAGGCTGTAACTGTTGACCAGGCTAATGTGTACTTCAAATCAATGCTATTGTATTCTGTGCAAAATGCAGATGAAGAAACTATTAAGAGAGTTGCCTTCAAATTCATTAGTGATAAAGATTTAATGCAGGCTTTGATACGCACTGTTGAAGGTTCTATCCGTGCATTTGTAGCTACAAAAAGGCAATCAGAAATATTATTGCTTCGCAGGGAAATTGTTGATTATGTAAAAGATCAGATAGATCATTCTTTAGAAGATTGGGGTTATCATTTACAGGATCTTCAGATAAATGATATTACGTTTGATCAATTAATTATGGAAAGCATGAGCAGGGTTGTTGCAAGTAACAACCTGAAAGCAGCTGCAGAAAATGAAGGTCAGGCATTATTGATTACTAAAACCAAAGGCGCAGAAGCAGAAGGTAATGCAATAAAAATTGCTGCTGAAGCAGAAAGAGAGGCAGCTCGTTTACGTGGACAAGGTGTTGCATTATTCCGGGAGGAAGTTGCACGTGGCATGAGCCAGGCTGCGGGACAAATGAAGCAAGCAAATCTCGATACGAACGTGATCTTATTTAGTATGTGGGTTGAAGCAGTTAAGAATTTTGCTGAGTACGGTAAGGGTAACATGTTGTTCCTCGATGGAAGCCCATCTGGCATGGAAAAAACTATGCAACAGATTATGGGAATGGTAAAAGAAAACACCGAGAAGAAGTAAAGCCCCAGCCCTAAAGGGAGGAGAGAAATTGTTAGAAGATCGATCATAATAATTTTCTTGTATTGCTTTTGTACTTGTCCTTAAAAATTATTAGTACAACCAATAATTAAAATCACTTGTTTTCCCTTCCCCCTTTAGGGTTGGGGCTTATTTTATGAATTACATTCTTCAAACAAATCCATTTGTTGTACCAACTACCGATGGCAAATTAATAGAGGAACATTTCGGAACCTCAACAGGCAACAAGGATATTAGTATAGCACATATGGTTGCTCCGCCAGGTTGGGGTGAGCCGCACCAAACTCCGCAGTTTGATGAATGGACGTTGGTATCACGAGGTAAAAAATCGATTGAGATTGACGGCGAGTCGTTAGTACTTGAAGTGGGTCAAAGCATACTTATTAAAAAAGGTGCAAGAATAAGATATAGCAATCCTTTTGAAGAGGAATGCGAATATTGGAGTGTGTGTATGCCTGCCTTCACCATTGATGCGGTAAATAGGGAAGAAGAGTAAGCGTCTGCCATTTCCCGAATTTCTTTCAGTAAACTTTAACGCAATGCAATTAACAACAAGTGTATAAAAACACCTGTTATACATATACTTGTAAAAATTTTGCACACATACCGTCTTAGGATAGTGGTTTAACTACTTTTACAACTGCTTAAAATTTAAACATGAGTTGGATTTTCCTTCAGATCGATACTATTAATAATGCTGTTGCCGCACAACCCGTAGCTGCCGAAGAAGTTTCATTATGGGGCTTGCTTGATAAAGGCGGGTGGATAATGTATCCGTTATATGCATTACTGGTGGCTGCTATTTTCGTTTTCTTCGAAAGGT
>DASVST010000267.1:0-2557 GCA_036387965.1 Segetibacter sp.
ATACCTTTGCCATTAACCATATAAAGAAACGCCGCACATCATCAAGCAAAAAGAATAATGCTGCTATTAGCTTTGCGAAAAACAAACCAATAATGGTGACAAATACATAGGTGCGGGCATTTTTCGGCCAGCTTTCGTAGTTTAAATATGGCAACAGCAGCATTGTACCTGCAGCAGCAACCGATATAGTCCAATACACCGCATATATTACAAGTTTGGTTCTTTCTGTTGCACCGCTTGCAAGTGCTTTGATTACCTGGAACACATAAAAGTCCAGTGCAATCATAATCAGTACAATTATCCACCAGCCACTTCTGTTACGCATTACAAATTTTTTGCAAAGAAAAACAAACAGCTTTTAAATAGCAGAATATTGTTGTTATGTTGAAAACTTAGGCATGAGCAACGGCTATAAAGTCAAAGAAATCTTTTCCAAAACTGTATTTTTGAGCCCTTCAACTTTCGAGCATGAAACTCACTTATTTTGGACAGTCCTGCTTTTCCATTAATGTTTCTGACAAAAACATTTTATTCGATCCTTTTATAACACCTAACGAGTTGGCGAAGGATATTGATGTTAACAGCATTGAAGCTGATTACATCTTTTTAAGTCACGGCCACGGAGATCATATTGCTGATTGTGTAAGTATAGCAAAACGAACAGGTGCAAAAGTTGTCTGCGCTTTCGAAATTCATGAGTGGCTTAATAAGCAAGGTGTTGAAAATACCCACCCAATGAATACCGGTGGCAAATGGACCTTTGACTTTGGTACAGTTAAATGCGTAGTTGCTCATCACAGCAGCGTAATGCCTGATGGAACTTATGGAGCTAATCCAATGGGTTTTGTTTTTATGACAAGCCAGGAGAATTTTTATTACTCTGGTGATACCGCTTTGACTTTGGATATGCAGTTGATTCCGCGTTGGGCGAAGCTTAATTTTTCAATTTTACCTATTGGCGACAATTTTACAATGGGAGTTGAAGATGCAATTATGGCTGCAGATTTTGTTAAGTGTAACGTAGTGGTTGGTGTGCATTATAATACTTTTGGATATATTGAAATAGATACAGAAAAAGCACAGTCAGACTTTAAGGCTGAAGGAAAAATCTTACTATTGCCTGCAATTGGAGAAACAATTGATTTATAAAAGCTTCTAAACGCGTACAATTTAATGGGTAGAATTATTGGTGTTGCAAATCAGAAAGGTGGAGTTGGGAAAACAACCACAGCTATTAATCTAGCTGCAAGTTTTGCTGTTCTCGAATATAAAACGCTGCTTGTAGATGCAGATCCGCAGGCAAACAGCACAACGGGTACCGGGTTTGATTTGCATAATATAACCAGCAGCTTGTACGATTGCATGGTTAACAATGCTACATCGGCTGACGTTATTTTAAAAAGTGACATTCCAAATCTTGATGTAATTCCCTCGCATATTGATCTTGTTGGAGCGGAAATTGAAATGATCAATTACCCCAACAGGGAAACGGTTTTGAAGAATTTACTTGAAGCAGTAAAGGATAAATATGATTTTGTTGTTATTGACTGCTCCCCTTCTCTCGGACTAATTACCGTTAATGCTTTGGTTGCTGCAGATAGTGTAATAGTGCCTGTTCAGTGTGAATTTTTTGCTTTAGAAGGATTGGGTAAGTTATTAAATACCATCAAGATAGTTCAAAACAGGCTTAACCCTGATTTGCAAATTGAAGGTATTTTAATGACGATGTATGATGGTCGTTTAAGACTATGCAACCAGGTGGTAAGTGAGGTTAGAAGGCATTTTGATGAAATGGTTTTCAGTACAATCATTCATCGCAATACAAGATTAAGTGAAGCGCCAAGTTTTGGTAAGCCTGTAATCCTGTACGACTCTGATAGTAAAGGAGCAGTTAACTATTTAAACCTTGCTAAAGAGGTTTTGCAAAAAAATGATTTAACCAAAATAACCCAGGAAGAAAGAATACTTGATTAACTATACGTCAATTTAAAAGTTGACCATAGAACTAATAGATGAAGTGATTGCGACGCAACGATGCTGCTATGAAAACATAAAGCTGGTATCCAAAACTTTTATAATCACTTTAGAATAACATTTGATAATGAACACTACTAATAAAAAGGATGCATTGGGCAAAGGCATCAGAAGCCTTCTTCAGAATATAGATTCGGATCTTAAAACTACTGCAGGCACTTTAAAGGAGCCGATAGCTGAGAAGGTTACTGGCATCAACCGCATTCCGTTAACAAGCATAGTTATAAATCCAAAACAACCGCGCCGTGATTTTGATGAGCAGGCTTTACAGGAGCTTTCGTCTTCTATAAAACAGCATGATATCATTCAGCCGATTACAGTTTCGCAATTAGCAACAGGCAAATACCAGTTGATTAGCGGTGAGAGAAGATTCAGGGCAAGTAAACTTGCAGGGTTGAAGGATATTCCTGCTTATGTGCGACAGGCAAACGACCAGCAACTGCTTGAACTTGCTTTACTGGAAAATTTGCAGAGAGAAGATTTGAATGCAATCGAAATTGGGTTGAGCTTTAAGCGAATGATG
>DASVST010000268.1:0-8111 GCA_036387965.1 Segetibacter sp.
ATCTACAATAACCAATGTTTCAATTGGCACACCTTTACTTTCAAGACGTTTTACTAAATCTGTGCTTTGGCTGAATCTAACATTCCTATCATCATCGCCATGTATAATAAGCACAGGTGATGTCCATGTTTTTATGTATGATACAGGTGATGAAGTCCATGCTGTTTTTGAAGCAAGATCAGCGTCCGGGGCACGCTCAAACCTGTCAGGTGATACAAGGTTTCTATTCTTTTCAATTGTAAAATCGTGTACACCATGTATATCTACACCTGCAGCGAAAAGCTTTGAATCACGTCCAAGCGCTAATGCTGTAAGAAACCCGCCGTATGAACCACCATAAATACCAATTTTCTTCGCATCAATATTTGGTTGAGTTGCGAGCCATAAAGCTGCTGCTTTTATATCGTTATACTCTGAAGCGCCTGTTGCACCACCACGCTGCGGCTGGTGAAAGTTATATCCGTAACCAATGCCTAATCTATAATTTACAGAAAGAACTGTGAAGCCAAGACTTGCCAGATATTGATTATAAGCATAAGCATTAGAATAATAATCTGAATAATTCCATCCTAAAAGCATTTGGCGCGGCGGACCACCATGAACATAGATGATTGCAGGTGTTTTGCCTTTTGCTCCTGTTGGCTCGAATAATTGCCCATGAACAGTTACACCATCAGCAGATTTAAAAATAACCTGCTTTGGTATTACCAGTTGGTTTTGTGGAAACTGTACAGGTATAAGATTTTGCCCCAGCAATGAAGATTGTTTATTAGCAACGTTCATGGTCGTAGGAAGCGGCGGACGTTGGGCTGTTGCACTAATATATGCAACGGTACTTCCGTCACCTGTAAGCACCGGTGTCCACTCTAATCCTTCGCCTCGTGTAAGCACCTCCATCTGGGCTTTGTCGACAGGTACACGTGCAATGTGTCTTCTATCAATATCATTTTTGTTTGAACCTGCATTTGCACTAAACAGAAGCCAATTCTTATCGTGACTTAAGCTGATGTGTTCTGCCATAAAAGAGCCAGGCGTAAGCAACAATGGATTGCCACCTGAAGAAGCAACAGAATAAAGATGTGGCCATCCATCATGGTAAGAAAGAAATACAATTCGATCGTTTGCTGCCCAATGTAAATTGGTACCACCGTGCGTAGTTGGTATTGATCCTTGCAATGTTTTTGGTGCTTTCCAAATTGGCTGAGCCTCTCCTGTTGCAACATCTGCTATCCAGATCGACCATGGCTGGTGCCGTTTAACAAGAATGGAATCAGGACTTCCGCCGCCGCCCTCAGTACGAACGAAAACAACTTGCTTTCCATTTGGTGACCAGCGGGCAGATCTGTCGCGGTAGAAGGATGGAGCAACCCAGTTGATAGGTGTCTGGTTATTTGTGTAAACTCCAATAAAAGAATGATCTGTTCTATTTGCAGTAAAAAGAAGTTGTGAACCATCAGGCGACCATTCAATAGAACTAACTGATCCCCTCGTGGTAAAAACATTTTTTGGAGAAGAAGAGCCGTCAATCGGAACGTTCCATACCTGTCCGCTTTTTATGAAAGCAACTTCAGTGCTTCTTGGAGAAATTCTTGGATCGTCTCCCTCAGCAAGTGCTTTGGGATCACCGCCTGCAAAAGGAATACTCCATATTTGTGTTTTTATAGGTGTAGCAGCAAAGGTTGCGTTTACCGGCACATCATCATCCCAATTAGAACCGTGGTCTCCACCTCTAACGTAAACAATCCACTTACCGTCATCCGATATTGATAAGCTGGTAATTTCCTGTCCATCGTCTTCATTATAATTGGTGAGCTTTCGGGGTCTAAAATCCGGTCCCTGTGCTACATAAATGTTTCGTTTGCCATCTTCATTAAAAACCCATGCAATGGCTGAGCCTTTCGATGCACTGGTTAGTTCGTTTGGGAATGGATAACTTTTTATTGACTGAAGCGTAAATGGCTGGGCGTTTAGAATAATCGAAGACGCCAATGTGATTAGTAGGGGAAGGAAAATTTTCATCATAATGCAGAATTTACATGATTGCTAAAGCTAAGGCAATTCGAATTATTCTTTGCTGTTTACTTAGGACTCGGATGAGGTTCTTAATGAGCTTTTTGTTGCTTCATAATCAACTAAGCAAAAGGGTTATTCTCCTAAAATTTATTGTAGAATGATGATGTTAAATACTCTTGTCGATGAAAGTAGCTGATGACAAACTACGTTCCTTATCAGTTAACAGGATTGATTCATCTATTGAATAATTACTACTTTTTTCACCCTGTGGCACCTTGCTTCGGACCTTATATTTGGCTTACTAAACTCAACAATAACAATTAACCCGAACTACTATGCAGATCAAAAAAATCTTTTCTTTTGTTGTATTCTCATTTCTGTCTTCTACAATTCTTTTCGCACAATCCGATGCGGATAAGATAGAAGTAAGAGTTGGAGGAACTTTTGGCAAGCCAAAGATTATGCCTTCGTTATCAAAGCTTGCGATTGCGCAATATGCAGTTAATTATAAACTTACCACTACAGAATCTGTAATTGGCAAAGAAAAGAGCTCTGGCTCTATAGCCGGGGCAAAGCTTACTGCTTTTCTTGAACCAACTGATGGTGAACTTACGCAGGAGGATTTACAGGAAGTTACTGATTACGGTTACAACTACTTTCAAAAGCAATTGCAGGCAAATGGAGTAGCAACGGTAGATTGGTCAACAATTTCGGGCCACGAGTTTTATAACACATCGAAGGAAAAAGATGATGATAAAAATAAAAAAGGCGGTAATGTATGGTTGACAAGTAATGCCAACAATGGTAATATGTTTTATGATGGAGGGTTCGGCTTTGGAATGGGTAAAGCCAACAAAGCCGCTAAATTCTCGAAAGATATAGATGCTCCTCTCGCCTTCTTTAACCTCGTGGTTGACTTTGCTGACATCTTACTTAATGTAGATATTAAAACAGCAAGAGGCGGCAACTATGTAATGGCAGGGCATCCAATTAAGAAAACTAAAAGCTTCAAATACGAAGGTACAGTTACACCTGATATGAATGTGACACCTTCAGGCATGGGAACCTTGTCGTTCCTTTTTAATGAAAAAATGCATGGAGAATCGATAATGGTTAAAGAGCCGATTTTTGCAGGGTACAAGTACAGTACTGCAGTTGCAGAAGATGAGTCAAGAATTAAGAACAAAGCTTTTGCCTTTGCAAAATCAATGAAGCCAGTTATTATCGAAACAACTAAGGCTCAATATAAAGAAGGTGCTAAAAAGGCCTTAGAAAAACATGCAGATGCATTTATTGCAAAAGCAAAGTCTATGAAGAAAGGGTAAGAAGAAAAAATTGTCTTTAAAGTGAGAGCCACAGTCACATTAGCTATTGGTTACACTCAGCATAAACTGGCGGAAAAGCAAACACATCTCTTTACATCTAAATGTAATCACAAACTACTATACATGCGAAAATTTATGAAGTTCCCATTGAAGTTATTCCTTATCACTACCTTCTTTTTGTTGCAACAGGCAAGCACAAATGCACAAAATAGTTTACCATTAGCTGATAAGGTGGATGAGTGGAGTGAACCACAAGTCCGCTTTATTGCAGGAGAGGGAACCCCTAAGATAAAAGTGAGAAGTAAATTGATAAAACATTATGGCTTCACCGGCGTTTTCGAAATCGAAATAACCAACTTATCTAAACAAACACTTTCCAGCACATTTGCTTTGAAAACTACAAAAGGAGATTTAAACGATAATAAGATTCACATAAACAACTCTTACCAGCTGAACTTAAAGCCAGATTACAAGGCGACTTACAAAATGGAATTTAAGGGAATGCGTGCCAAAAGGTGCAAGGAAGAAGGATGATATTGAAAAAGTAAAAGTTTGTAATCCATTGTTGCTCTTTATTTGGTCGTAGTGGAGCAAATAAAGACTTTGAAATCCATTGCTGAAGAGCTGATTCTATCGCTTAAAATCAAACAAGGTTGCGGTAAAATCAGCTCTTTCTTTTTTCTTGAAGACCACATCCCACTCACCTTTATAACGAAGTACTTTTGGCACGAGGAGTTCACCAATTTTTGTTAACTGAACCTCCATATCAACATTAAAATCATACACGCCAGCTTTATAACTGAGGCTATAGTTTCTTCCAATAATTTCTAAAGTAACCGCATTAAACCATGTTGTCATTTCATCGATTACAATGTTGCTTTTTTCTCCTGATGTAAGGTCAGCTCTTGGTTTGATTGTGAAGATATAACATGACTGATCCATGTATTCCTGCTTATCAATTTTAAAGTCGTATAGCCTGGCAACATCTTCATCAAACAAAGCAATTTTGTCCCCGATAAAAGGGATGCCGGGTATTCTTTGTCCAGGGTTAAAGAACAGTTGTTTAAGTTGTTCTTTATGTTTCTCAATGCCGCTTTTCCCTTTCGTAGAAAAGTTTTTTCTTCCGATAATATTTGTTTCGCCGCATATTCTTCCCCTTGTGAAAAATAGGCTGGCGTATAATTCTGCTGTAGTGTAATTATAATCTTTGCCATCATAAAAATCACCAGATGTTTTTTCTTCTAACACTTCCATTGTACGGCAGCCGTTGGCGTATGTTTGCCTTGTTTTACTATCGAGCGAAGCTGAAGTTTTTCCTCGCTTGTCCTTCATTCTTATATAGTTCAACGAAGTAAAACTGAGTACTCTTAAATTCTTGAAAGCCTTGTAAAACGTGGTGTCGTTCCTTACATAATCGATGAAGGAAGGAATATTAAAGTTGTTGCGAACAACGACATCAGTAAGTTGAAACGACTGGTTCTTGTATATAACGGTGGTATCCTGGGCGAAACTCCAGATAGAAAGCAAGAAAAGAGAACATAATATCAAGAGCCTGTTGATCATTTTACAAAGGACATCTTGTAATCTACTTTAATCTTGCCCTTGCTTATGTCGCTAAGTTTACGCTGCATCAACTTTCTCTTTAATGGCTTGATGTAATCAATAAAAAGCTTTCCTTCTATATGATCGTACTCGTGTAAAATGATTCTTGCAGTTATGCCGTGGAAGGTTTCAGTATGTTGCTGAAAGTTCTCATCAACATATTCTAATATAACCATCTGCTTACGGTTAACGTCTTCTCTTATTTTTGGTATGCTTAAACAACCTTCGTTGTACGACCACTCCTCGCCATCTAAATCTTTAATCTTTGCATTAATGAAAACTCTTTTTGCACCTGGTGCATCGGAGTATTTTCCTTCATCTTCCTCGTCAAGGTTTCTGAAGATTTGCTCGCTGTCTATAACAAACAACCTGATGTCTTTATTGATTTGGGGAGCTGCAAGTCCAACACCATTACTTGCATACATTGTTTCCCACATGTCATCTATAAGTTTTGTAAGCTGTGGATAATCAGGTGTAATGTCATTGCAAACCTTTCTGAGAACCGGTGCACCGTAAGCAACTATAGGAAGAACCATGAATAAGTATGTTGTTGTGTAGCGGCAAAAATAATCTAACTAACCTTAAAACAATGTAAAAGGGTGCATGTTCGTACTAATTGAGCAAACGTCATTGCGAGGAACTAAGTAATCCCCACCACAGTCACGCTGCAAGTTGGCTGGGGATTGCTTCGCCAAGCTTCGCACGGCTCGCAATGACGATATTAATAAGAGTGACTCAGGAGCAGAAAAGCAATTAATGATTTTGAAGGTATTCCTGCAACATGATGGTTGCCGCGATCTCGTCAACCAGATTTTTATTCTGCCTGTTCTTTTTCTTCATGCCACTTTCTGCCATGCTTTGAACCGCCAATTTAGATGTAAATCGCTCATCAACTTTTTCAATCCGCATGTTTGGAAATACTTTTTTGAAACGATTGATGAAGGCCTGCACAAGTGGCGTAGCATGCGTGTCAGAATCATCCCAGTTTGTTGGGTGGCCGATGATAACAAGTTCTACTTCTTCTTTTTTAAAGTAATCTGTTAAGTAGCTTTCGAGGTCTTTTGTATGAATGCCTGCTAAGCCACTTGCAATTATTTTCAACGGATCAGTTACTGCTAATCCTGTGCGTTTTGACCCATAATCTATCGAAAGTATTCGTGGCAAGAGATGAGAGTTGTATGTTATAGTTCTAAGTTTTTATTCAACAGTAAATCAGCAATAACAAAGATTGCAAATACGACACTTGCTATTCCGTTTGCTGTCATGAATGCAAGATTTACTCTCCGAAGATCAGTAGGTTTCACAATCGAATGTTGGTAGATGAGCATTATGCAAAATACTGCTACACCAATCCAATACAACCAACTAAAACTCCCATAAATGCCTGCTGCAATAACTAATCCTGCACTTATCAAATGAAGTAATTCTGATACACGCAAGGCTTTCTTTTTACCAAGCCATGCAGGTATTGAGTGAAGGTTGTTTGCACGATCAAAGTCTTCATCCTGCAAAGCATATATAATATCGAAGCCGCTCACCCAAAATAATACAGTAAATGAAAAAAGAACCGGCAACAGGGAAAACACACCTGTAACAGCAAGGTAAGCGCCGATAGGAGCTAAGGACAATCCCAGTCCTAAAACTAAGTGGCAGAGCGGAGTAAAGCGTTTTGTATAACTATAAAATAATATTACAAAAAGGGCGACAGGAGCAAGGTAGAAACATAGCTCGTTTATAAAGTACGTTGAGACAATAAAAGCAACACAGTTTCCTATAACGAAGCGCAGTGCATTATTTGCTGAAATTATTCCCGCCGGTATTTCTCGTATTGCTGTGCGGGGGTTTTTTTCGTCAAATGATTTGTCTAGGTAACGGTTGAAAGCCATGGCTGCACTTCTGGCTGTTATCATACAGAGAAGAACTAAAACTAATTTGATAACAATTTCCTTCTGAGTGATAAAGAGTTTATTAGCAGATTCCCATCCAACAGTTGAATTTAAGTTCCATTGTCTAACGATCGTCATGTTAGTAACCGCCAGGAAAAAACCGATCATTGCAAATGGCATTGCAAATATGGTGTGGCTGAATTTTACCAAACTTAAATAGTTCTTTACAGTTTGCATTAATGTTGATTAATGATGCCAAGTAGAAGAGTGCGACGCCACCGAGGCTCAATAATGTTATACTGCCGGTAACATAAAGATTTTTACAAACTTCTACCTGTTTTTGTTTAGTAAACGTGTTCGCACAACCTCCCAAAAAACAATTCCTGCGGCTACAGAAATATTAAGGGAATGTTTCATTCCAAGCTGCGGTATTTCAATACAGCCATCACACATCTGCAGTGCTTCCTCGGTTACGCCGGTAACTTCATTTCCAAAAACAAAAGCAACATGTCCGGGATCGGTTGGGAAATTTTGTAAAAACGTACTCTCCACTGCTTGCTCGATTCCATAAACTTTGTACCCGCGACTTTTTAAAGCTTCAATTGCTTCAAGTGCGGTTGGGTAATGAATCCAGTCAACAGATTCTGTTGCGCCAAGTGCTGTTTTTTCAATGTGTGAATGGGGTGGCTGAGCAGTATATCCGCAAAGAAAAATGGCTTCTAACAAAAAAGCATCAGCAGTTCTGAACACACTTCCTACATTATGCATGCTTCTTATGTTCTCCAAAACGGCAATAACAGGGGTTTTTTCCGCTTCTTTAAATTCCTTCACCGATTTTCTGCCCAGTTCGTCCATGCTAAGTTTCCGCATGTTGGCAAAGGTAAATCACTTACCTATCTTTCACTAATTCGGATAAATGCTCCGAAACCGTTAGCTTCATCAAATAATAAATTAAACATGAGAAAACTCTCCACCCTTAGTATTTGGCTCTTGCTTTTGAGCCCCCTATCTCTAATTGCACAGGACGAAAAATTCGACAATGCTGCTATTAAAAAAATTCAGCAGGAAGAAATGCAGCGTTCTAAAGTAATGGACATTGCATATAATCTTACCGATGTTAGCGGTCCCCGTTTAACGGTATCTCCGGGATACACACGTGCAGCCAATTATGCTATTCAGCAATTAAAGTCGTGGGGATTAACTGATGCAAAGCTAGATGCGTGGGGAGATTTTGGTAAAGGGTGGGAACTTCAACGCTCATATATCGCAATGACAGCTCCATATT
>DASVST010000269.1:0-9627 GCA_036387965.1 Segetibacter sp.
ATTCGCTCTTTTAAGGTAAAACTTCTCCCTTGCAATTTTTTCAAGAATAGCCGGGTCATTATCAAGATCAGCTAATTCTTTTTTTATTGAGGAGATTTCACCCATGTAATACTTTTTACTTGTCTCCAGCTTGTTTAGTTCTGTTTTGCGTTCCCATTGAGTAAATAAATCATTCCTGTCGAAAAATAATATCCAAACTATAAAAGCCACTATGGCAATTACAAATTTGTTTTTTACGAGCTTTAAGAGCCAAAATGATTTGTTCATTGATGGAGTTGCCTTTGCAACATGAAAGTACAAAAAAGCTCCGGTTCTTCTAAGAAACAGCCTTATTTCCTAAATTTTATTTTTCCTTTAGGATATATAGCGCTTGCCCCAAGCATTTCTTCAATGCGGATCAATTGGTTGTATTTTGCTAAACGGTCACTTCGGCTGGCACTGCCGGTTTTTATTTGTCCGCAATTAAGCGCAACAGCAAGATCAGCAATGGTAGAATCTTCAGTTTCACCACTTCTGTGGCTCATAATGGTTGTGTAACCATTAGTTTGCGCAAGCTGAACCGCATTTATCGTTTCCGTCAATGTTCCAATCTGGTTTACCTTGATTAGTATGCTGTTTGCAATTCCTTCGTTAATACCTCTTTGCAAAATTTTAGTGTTTGTAACGAAAAGATCATCCCCCACCAATTGCATCTTATTACCTAACGCATCAGTTAGTTTTTTCCACCCTTCCCAATCTTCTTCAGCCATACCGTCTTCAAGGCTTATTATTGGGTACTTGTTCGACCACTCTATCCAATAGCTTACCATCTCATCAATACCCAATTTCTTACCATCACTTTTATGAAAGTGATATACATTTTCATCTGCTTTCCACATTTCGCTAACTGCAGCATCAATTGCAATTCCGATCTGCTCTCCCGGCTTATATCCGGCAGCCTCTATAGCCATCAATACAGTTTCTATAGCTTCCTCGTTGCTTTGCATGTTTGGTGCAAAACCTCCTTCATCTCCAACATTTGTGCTATATCCCTTCTTCTTCAAAACTGCCTTAAGGTGATGGAAAATCTCGACCCCCCAACGCAAACCTTCACTAAAAGTTTCTGCCCCTACAGGCACAATCATAAACTCCTGGTAGTCTATTTTATTATCAGCATGTGCGCCACCATTCAAAATGTTCATTAGCGGCATTGGCAGTGTTGTACTGTTTACTCCACCCAAATACCTGAATAATGGAAGATTACTTTCCTGCGCAGCAGCCTTAGCAACAGCCATACTAACTGCGAGTAAAGCATTCGCTCCAAGGTTGCCTTTAAAGTCGGTGCCATCAAGCTGAAGAAGTTTATGATCAATACCAGCCTGGTCATTTACTGGCCAGCCAAGTAAAGGTTCAGCAATTACTTCATTCACGTTTTTTACAGCCTGTAAAACTCCTTTGCCCATGTAACGCGTTTTATCGTCGTCGCGTAATTCCACTGCTTCGTGTATACCTGTGGATGCGCCGCTTGGTACAGCTGCACGACCCATTTCTCCATTATCAGTAATCACGTCAACTTCCACAGTTGGATTGCCGCGGCTATCTAAAATTTGTCTTGCATGTATGTTGGCTATATAACTCATCTTTCTATTTTTTAATTCTTTATGTTACAGGCATTTGTTCATTCGGCATCATCGTTGCGTCGCACACTTCAAGGGCAACGCAGTAATTGGGCTTAGGCTTCAGTTTTAATCAACTTTGCTTTCTCTAGTCAGGCTTCTGAAAATTTCTTCCAGGCTATCCCCCTCAGTTTGCAAAGAAACAATATTGAGGTTGTGCTGCAAACTTAGTTCCAGTAGTTGCTTTTTCATGTAATTAGGGTTTTCAGCCTGTATCTGCCAGCTAAATGTATCTATTTTGTTCACAGATTTTACTCCGCTTAATCGTTGTAACCATTCTACTTCTAGTGGTTCTCTAAAAGTCACTTTAACTGTATTTGTATTACCCGACTGTTGCAACTTACCTAAGGGACTATCAGCTACAAGTTTGCCCTTATTAATAATGATTACCCTATCACAAATTGCTTCTACCTCCTGCAAAATATGTGAAGAAAAGAGAACAGTTTTATTTTGTCCTTGTTGCTTAATGACGTTCCTTATTTCTATTATCTGGTTTGGGTCTAATCCGCTTGTAGGTTCATCTAATATCAAAACTTCAGGATCATGGATAAGAGCTGCAGCCAATCCAACACGCTGCTTATAACCTTTTGAAAGCTGTGTGATTTTCTTTTTTCTTTCTATGGTTAACCCTGTAAGTTCTATCACTTCATCAATCTTCTTTTTCCTGTTGTTAATTGCATGAATACCACCTATGAACTCGAGGTATTCCTTTACATACATATCATAATATAAAGGGTTTGCCTCAGGTAAATAACCTATTGATTTTTTAACTGCTATTGGGTTATTTGCAACATCGATATTGCATACTGTAGCTGTTCCGGCATCAGGCTGAAGGTAACCGGTTATCATCTTCATGGTTGTTGATTTTCCAGCACCATTCGGTCCAAGAAATCCTACGATTTCACCTTTTTGTAAAGAGAAGGAAATGCGATCTACAGCTTTTTGCTCCCCGTAAATCTTTTGAAGATCGCTTACAACTATAGACATACTTATTTAATTGACGAGGCAAAAGTAAAGTATTAGAAAGCAACTAAAGCATGGGTATTAACCCAAGACTCTGGGAATTGCAGTAGCACCAATAAGGAGTAAGATCATAAAGTATAGTAAAAGAGTAATGAGGTTGTGGACTCTCATCAACATACGCCGTCTGCCTATATCTTCCATTTCCTGTTCTTCTTCACCGTACCATTTAAATAGAGCGAAAAAAATTCCATTTACCCCTTCTAGACTACCATTAAAGGCTATTGAGATTATAATTTTTAAAAATGCCACTGCACCAAAGGCTATCCAGAGAAATTTATAATATTGCGCGATAAGGTCGAGAAGCATTTTTCTTTAAAAATCTTTTTTCTTGAGGGTCTCTTTGCTAAGACCTGGAATCGGGTAGCGCAAACATAATGCTAAAAAGATAATTTAACCTCAAATCGACTGGCATTCATCGCCGGGCAATTTGAAGTTATACGTCATCATATTCACCCTGTAAACAATATTTACCAAAAATTATAAGTCCGCCTACAATAATAGGAGTTAGGATAAAGGCGTATATAATTGCTGGAATAAGGTCGTCACTTTTATCACTGTTGAACTTTGGCACTGCCTGGTTAACTATTAAATAATAACCTGCTGCAAGCCCAAGCGCTATCCAAACAACACCTAAAATCTTTTTTATTTTATTCATATTATAAAGATGACAGTTCTTAACGTTCAAGTTTATTAGTACGTTCATTGATATATAGTGCTCCTATAATAAAACAAACACCGGCTACAATAATCGGGTACCATAATCCTTCAAGAAATGGTTGCTCATAGGGTAAGGGTGATCCTGACTTCAAAGCCTCTTCGTTTGCCAACGTAGCCTTTGTAGCAAGAAACGTGGCAATGGCAGGCAATAATCCACCAAAGATTCCATTCCCAATATGATAAGGAAGCGACATGGATGTATACCTGATTTTGGTAGGAAACATTTCAACAAGAAAGGCGGCTATTGGCCCGTAAACCATAGTTACAAAAATTACTTGTATAAAAACAAGCCACACTAATTTCCAAAATGAGCCACTATCCAAGGTTGTTTGTTTATGTACCTGTAACGGCTTCGGCACTTGAGCTTCCTGTTGTTCTATACTTATTCGTTGAGTTCTGTTTTCTGTATAGACTGTACCGTCACTAAAAGTTTTTATTATAGTTGTCTTTTTCAAAGAGTCACCTGTATTGCTATCTATAGAAGTAGAAGTTTGAGCCCTATCACCTCCGGCTACTATTGTTTTATGGCTGATGCTTCCTGCTTCAAACATAGCAGCATATATGGGTCTGTAGCAAAGGATAGCGAGCAACATTCCTGTAAGCATAATCCACTTTCTTCCGATCTTATCAGATAAAGCACCAAAGATTAAAAAGAAGGGAGTTGCAAAACCAAGTGCATACATTATCAACTTACTCGCTTGCGATATTTCTATACTTAATGTATTCTGAATAAAGCTGAGTGCATAAAATTGCCCGGTATACCAAACTACACCTTGCCCCATTGTTGCTCCGAATAATGCAAGCAAAACAAACTTGAAGTTTAATTTATTTCCGAAGCTTTCTTTTAAAGGATTTTTGGAGGTTTTTCCTTCAGCCTTCACTTTTTCAAATAACGGCGATTCCTTCATCCGCATTCTTATCACGATCGAAACTCCTACCATTATTATAGAGATCCAAAAAGGAACACGCCATCCCCAGTTATTAAAAGCGTCTTCACTAAGGGAGCTTTTTGTAAGTATAATAACCATCAACGAAAGAAATAAACCGAGTGTTGCAGTTGTTTGAATCCATGACGTCCAGTAGCCACGCCTTTCAACAGGTGAATGTTCGGCTACATAAGTTGCAGCACCGCCATATTCGCCACCTAATGCAAGACCTTGTAGCAGGCGTAATATCAAAACTAAAACAGGAGCTATGTATCCTATCGTCTCATAACCGGGAACACATCCGATTAAAAAAGTGGAAAGCCCCATTATCACCAACGTAAGTAGAAAAGTATATTTCCTGCCGATCAAATCTCCTAACCTACCAAAGAATAAAGCGCCAAAGGGTCGTACAACAAAACCTGCGGCAAATGTTGCTAGTGTAGAAAGCAAAGCTGCAGTTTGACTTTCTGATGGAAAAAACTTGGTCGAGATAATAACAGCTAAACTTCCAAAAATATAGAAGTCGTACCATTCAATTAAAGTTCCTAAAGAAGATGCGGCAATAATACCGGCTAATCCTTTTTTTTCAACTTTGTTCGTCATCTGTTAGCTTTGGTAACTAATAATTTCTCTAAATTAGTGCTATTACATATATGCATATAATACGAGTAGTTTTATTTCAATATTGTATCCGTAACTCTTAATCCATAACTCATAACTTATAACTCTTAATTCATAACTCTTCTCATGCTCTATCCATATCAAATTACTTCTCACGAGCAGTATAAAAAAGAATATGAAAGAAGTACTCAAGACCCTGAAGGTTTTTGGGCTGATATTGCTGAAAATTTTAGCTGGCGAAAAAAATGGGATACAGTTCTCAACTGGAATTTTAAAGAGCCTAAAGTTGAATGGTTTAAAGGTGCAAGATTAAATATCACCGAAAATTGTCTTGACAGGCATTTAGAAAACTCAGCAAATCAGCCTGCAATAATTTGGGAAGCAAACGACCCCGAAGAACATCATCGTGTTTTAACCTACCAGGATTTATATGATAAGGTTTGCCAGTTTGCTCATGTACTTAAAAACAATGGCATAAATAAAGGCGACCGGGTTTGTATTTATATGGGTATGATACCTGAACTGGCGATTGCTGTTTTAGCATGTGCAAGATTAGGTGCAATACATAGTGTTGTTTTTGGTGGCTTTAGTGCGCAGAGTATTGCAGATAGATTACAGGATGCTCAAGCAGAATATATTATTACCTGCGATGGTGCATTTCGTGGACAAAAAGATATACCGCTAAAGAATGTAATTGATGATGCATTGATCGCTTGCCCGTTTGTAAAAAGAGTGATTGTCTGTACAAGAACAAGGACGCCAATCAGCATGATAAAAGGACGTGATGTTTGGTGGGAAGATGAGATAAAAAAAGTAGAAACTTTAGGACTAAAAGATTTTCCTGCGGAAGAAATGGATGCAGAAGATCCTTTGTTTATTTTATATACATCCGGCTCAACAGGAAAACCAAAAGGGGTTGTTCATACATGTGCAGGCTACATGATCTACACGAGTTATACGTTCGTTAATACCTTTCAATATACACCTGGTGATGTACATTTTTGTACTGCTGATATTGGATGGATAACCGGACATAGTTATATACTTTATGGTCCGTTAAGTGCAGGCGCCACATCATTAATGTTTGAGGGAATACCAACCTGGCCGGATGCTTCAAGGTTATGGAATATAGTAGATAAGTTCAACGTAAATATTTTATATACAGCACCAACTGCGCTACGTAGTTTAATGGGTTTTGGCTTACAACCTTTAGAAGGAAAAGACCTTTCATCTTTAAAAGTTTTGGGTACTGTTGGCGAGCCGATAAATGAAGAAGCATGGCATTGGTATGATGAAAATATTGGTAAGAAGAAATGCCCGATAGTCGATACCTGGTGGCAGACAGAAAATTCAGGGATTATGATTACTAATCTGGCTGGTATCACTCCTTCAAAACCATCGTATGCTACTTTGCCAATGCCTGGCATTCAACCAATTTTAGTTGATGAAAATGGTAAAGAAATAGAGGGAAATAATGTAAGCGGAAATCTATGTATTAGATTTCCGTGGCCGGGAATTATTAGAACAACGTATGGTGACCATGAACGATGCCGCACCGCTTACTTTTCAACCTACGAAAATTTATATTTTACAGGTGATGGCGCACTGCGTGATGAAAATGGATTTTATAGAATAACCGGTAGAGTAGATGATGTATTAAATGTAAGTGGACACCGGATTGGTACCGCCGAAGTTGAAAATGCAATCAACATGCATTCTGATGTTGTTGAAAGCGCAGTAGTTGGCTATCCTCACGAGATTAAAGGACAAGGGATTTATGCTTACGTGATCTGTAATAATTTTCATGGTGATGAAAATGCTACAAGAAAAGATATAAATGCAACCGTTAGCCGGATTATTGGAGCAATTGCAAAACCGGAAAAAATACAATTTGTAACAGGTCTTCCTAAAACGCGAAGCGGTAAAATTATGAGGAGAATTTTGAGAAAGATTGCAGAAGGTGATGTGGAAAATTTAGGAGATACAAGTACATTACTAGATCCTGCTGTGGTGGATGATATTAAGAAAGGGAAGTTGTAGAATTTAGCAAAACTGACGATCTTGGAGAGATATGAATTTGCGGGGCGAACCAACTTAAGCAGCTTTTTTCGAATAACGGTTAAGTGTTTATGAAGTTGTGGCATTTGAAAAACGTAAGGGTTCGATTAACCACAAAAGATGTCCTGCCACAATTTTATAAACACACTGTTGCCTGTAGTTTATTCTCCGCAAATAACGATTGAGTTTTTGTCTTTTAATGCCTCAAAATAAAATTCTGTCAAAGGCTTAACGTAGCCGTCAAACAAAGCTTTTTTGTCTTCAGAGCCAATGTCTATTAATGCTTGTTTTGTGTCAATTGATAATTTATCATATATTTTTGAAAAGCCTTCGAAGCTTTCTATTTTATTCTTCTTTATCCAGTCGCATATTTTGACTACTTCTGTTGTCGAGATAAAACCATTTACAACTCTGTCGCCAATGGTCTTACTCACATAAGTGCCAAACAGCATTTTGTAAGGTAAAGTTTGTTCATTACCGTAAGGGTCAGCAGTGTTCAGGAAAATAAGTCCTAAATCTTCCGTTATCTTATAAAGATTTACACTTTTCAACTTGTCCATTTGCTTTTCTAAATTTGATAGGTCATCAACCTTTTCCGCTTTACCTACCCGGTAAAGGACAATTGAAACTCCCAAAGGATGTGTTTTTAAAGAGTGATTAGAATATGTTAGTGTATCAACATGTGTAGCACTTGTAAATGAACTTGTACTTATTACAGTCAACGTTGAAAGAAATAAAAATAGAAGGTTGCTCATAGGTTTTTTCAATTGCAGGCAACACGTAAATATATGCTATAACAGAAGCTGAAACAAAATTTTCATAGATGATAATCAACGCTTTAGCATTATTATACATTTTCAATTGTCGTTAGGACAACTGATTTTATTGTCATCTTATCCAGGATGGAAAATATCGTATATTTTAGTTTGAAATTTAGCTGCCTTGTTTTTTATTGTTGCCTTTAAACTTTTCTATACCTTATAAGTCTATTAACAAATTCCGATTTTTATGGTGGTAACTCAACAGATGAAAAACCAGCATCTATTATGGCGTGCTGGCTTTGGTATCTCTACAGATGAATTACAGAAGTTAAACGCCCTTTCTTCCAAACAAATTTATTCTGATCTTGCAAAATCTTCATTAGTAAAAACCAAATCATTTGATGTTTCAAAAGATATAGTTGAAGCATATTCAATGATGATGTTTGAAGCTTTGAATGATAAAAAGAATGATAAGAAAGGTGAAGATGCGCAACAAGCCAGGGCACGTGAGCAACGAAGATTAAATCGGGACGGATTAAAAGAACTCAACCTTACATGGTTAAAGGAAATGACTACAACCGATGCACAGCTGCGCGAAAAAGTAGCTTTGTTTTGGCATGGTCACTTTGCATGTCGTCATGTAAACGCTTACTACCAACAATTATTAATTGATGAAATAAGAACGAATGCTTTAGGCAATTTCAAAGATCTGTTATTTGCCGTAAGTAAAAATCCTGCAATGCTTGCGTTTTTAAATAATCAGCAAAACAGGAAGCAACACCCCAACGAAAATTTTGCGAGAGAGGTAATGGAACTCTTTACATTAGGAAGAGGAAACTACACAGAGACTGATGTAAAAGAAGCAGCACGTGCATTTACAGGTTGGGCTTATAATCCAAAAGGTGAATTTGTTTTCAGACCATTTTTTCATGATGATGGTAAGAAAACAGTTCTTGGAAAAACAGGAAGTTTTGGCGGAGAAGATGTATTGAATATTATTTTAGAAAATAAACAAACAGCAAACTTTATATCAAAAAAAGTTTACAGGTTTTTTGTAAATGATGTGGTTGATGAAAGTAAAGTAAAATGGCTTGCAGACAGGTTCTATCAAAGCAACTATGACATCAGTTCTTTAATGAACGATATTTTTACGAGCGATTGGTTTTATGATGCAAAGAATATTGGTATAAAAATTAAATCTCCTGTTGAGTTATTAGCTGGTATGCGTCGGCTTTTACCAATGAAATTGGCTAATGAAGAAGTGCAATTATTATTTCAACGTTCATTAGGACAAATACTTTTTTATCCGCCAAACGTAGCAGGTTGGGCTGGTGGTAAAAACTGGATCGACAGCTCAACATTAATGCTTCGCTTACGTCTTCCTCAGCTTTTAAAAGACAATGATGAAATAGGAGTTATTCCTAAGTCGGATGATGATCAATTGATGGGAATGGTTGAAGATCAAAATGGGCAACTGGTTAATCTTGCAAAGAAAAGTACTGTTGATAATAACAAGCTCAGGATAAATGCAAACATTGATTGGCAAGCTTACATAAAGCAGTTTGATGCGGTGCCTCGAGAAAAATTATATGAAGTTTTAGAAGGTATTGTGTTACAGCCAACAGCAGGCACGGTTAATGCCGCAACAGTAGAAAAAGCAATTGATAAATCGAGCAGAGAAAATTATATAAAAACAGCAACGGTTGCTTTTATGAGCACACCAGAATACCAGTTGTGTTAGAGATAATTAGCAAATTCGATAATTCGGTAATTAGCAAATGGAAGAAGAGGATATAGAAGTTAGGAGACAGGAAATTTTTTCGTATTTCGTACTTCTTACTTCATATTTAAATTAGTACATCATAA
>DASVST010000270.1:0-1617 GCA_036387965.1 Segetibacter sp.
ATACTCTGAAAGCTTCTTTATAGAATAAAAGTTTTTCAGGTGCATGGCATACACTCTCAATAGCCCATACCACATCAACTGAATTATCTTCAAAGGGCATACGTAAATAATCACCTACCAGAAAATCCACATTCTCAACAGGATTTTTAAGCAACCTTTTATTGATGGTTTCAACCTGTTTTGGTACAATGGTAATGCCTGTAACCTTTGCGTTCATATGTTGTGCAAGCCACTCTGACGATTGACCTAAACCACATCCGGCATCTATAATTCTGGCACCTCGCTTAATATCGGCAAACTCTGCCAACGCTTCATTAGCCCTTTGTATAGCCTGCTCATGTTTAGTTGCTGTTTCGTCGTAATAACCAAAGTGTAAAGCTGGTGCTGATTTCAGCAACCAATTCCAAATCAATCCATATTCGAATTGTGTTTCGGAGTAATACTTCTTTATTGCTTCTTTATCCACTTATATTTATTATGAGTTTTAAATATAGAATTAAGAAAAGTAAAGCCATGCATATTATTTCTGTGCAACAATATGCTGGTAAGAGAATACTCCCTGCTCAACAGCATCTGCCTGTTTTAAACAACTCAACATGTTGTTATGCCTTAACGCTGATATGATTTTAGCCTTGTGCAGAAACTTACCTATGCTATAATATCTTTTGGATATCTCTCTCAGGTTCCGGTACGATACCATCATTCTATCTGTAACGTCTTTACTTTTAAATGAAGTAAAACCTGCTTTTGTTGCATGATCATTGTGTTCTTCTACTGTATCAATATCCGGTATTGCCCATCCACCAAAAACTTCTTTTAATAAAGTCTCTTTACTATCAGACATTGGCCTGCCCATCCTGAAAATATCTGCCATTATCACTTTGCCCCCAGGCTTTAAAACCCTGAAAGCTTCTTTAAAAAATAAAAGTTTATCTGGTGCATGACATACACTTTCAATTGCCCATACTATATCAACGGAACTATCCTGAAATGGCATATAAAGATAATCGCCAACAATAAAATCAACATTTGCAACAGGATATTTAATAAGTCTTTTTTTAATTGTTTCAACCTGTTTTGGAACAATTGTTATTCCTGTAACCTTTGCATTAAAATGTTGCGCAAGCCATTCAGAAGAATGACCTAAACCACAACCTGCATCAATAATTTCTGAACCTTGTATTATTTCTCCAAATTCAGCCAGTACTTCATTAGCCCTTAAAATTGCTTGCTTATGACTGGTTGCTTTTTCATCGTAATAACCAAAATGCAGCGCCGGAGTGGTCTTTAACATCCAGTTCCACATAAGGCCATATTCGAACTGCGTTTCAGTATAATATTTTTTTATTGCTTCTTTATCCACGAAATGAGTTTAGAATGTCGAATTAAGAGTTATGAGTTAAGAAGAAAGATGTGTTATAATATCCATGTAGGATTTTGCACGTTCGATTTTACATTTTGCACTTGGAATTTTCCCTCACGATTTTACTCCTTCAAACTGGTCGCTTTTATGTTTAAAAAGCACGTTGAAAGTCGTTAGGCTACCATAAATACGGGTGATGTATTGTTGAAGATCAAATTTCTCTTCATTGGTTAAAACCTTGTGTGCATTTATCT
>DASVST010000271.1:0-4972 GCA_036387965.1 Segetibacter sp.
TTCTTTGGATCGCAGCCAACCGATAAAACGAAGGCAAGTACAAAAACAAAAGAGGCACCAAATATGTTTTTCATCAATATAAAAGTAGCACTTAGTAAGTAAATAATTAGAAAAATCAACAACACCAATGTAGCAAGCGAAAAGGACTTTTGAAGTCATCTATATCAAGGTTCTCAACATCGTTGCGTCGCACACTTCAACGGCAGTGCTTTACCTATCAACCAAGGCTCCTCTTTGTATAATGCCGCCTGCAATTACATCATCACCCTCATAAAATACAGCGCTTTGTCCCGGTGCAATTCCTTTTACATTTTCATAAAAACGAACTGCAACAGAATTACCATCAGGATATAAATTGCTTAACATGCCCCGGTCTTTATACCTAATTTTAGTTAGTGCTTCCATGCCCGGACTTATCAAATCATACTTCCCCATGTTTATCTTAGAAACAACCATATCATTTTGCTCTAAGTCTCCATCATCACCTAAAACAACTGTATTATTTTCAGGATTAATTTTGGTAACAAAAACCGGGCGACCCATCGCAACTTCAAGCCCTTTGCGTTGACCAATGGTATAAAATGGGTAGCCTCTATGTTTGCCCAATATTTTTCCATTTTTATCAATAAAATTTCCGCCTGCTACTCTTTCTGCAAGACCATCAACCTTACGTTTTAAAAATCCACGATAATCATTATCAGGTACAAAACATATTTCGTAGCTCTCACTTTTTTTCGCAAGTTCAGGATAGCCCATGTCGTGAGCCATTTGCCTTATTTCTGTTTTATGATAAACCCCCAGAGGCATTATAGTTCTGCTTAGTAACTCCTGGTCTAAACCCCAAAGCACATAGCTCTGATCTTTGGTTTCATCTTTTCCTTTGCTTATTACATAGCGTCCGTTATCGTGCTGACGCACTTTTGCATAATGACCCGTCGCTATGAAATCGCAACCCATGGCATTTGCTCTTTTAAGCAGTGCCCTCCATTTTATATGCGTGTTGCACATAACGCATGGGTTGGGTGTGCGACCAGCAATATATTCATCTACAAAATTCTCAATTACAAAATCGCCGAATTCTTCCCTTATGTCTAAAACAAAGTGAGGAAACCCATGATGTACAGCCGCAGCCCGGGCATCGTTGAAGCTGTCAAGGTTACAACATCCAGTTTCTTTTTTGCTGCTTCCCGCGCTTGCGTAATCCCATGTTTTCATTGTAATACCAACAACCTCGTACCCCTCGTGATGAAGCATAAGTGCAGTTACGGTACTATCAATACCGCCGCTCATTGCCACCAAAACCTTCCCTTTACGGCTCATAAAACAAATTAATCGGCAAATTTACGATAAGTACAGTCAAAAACCGGTGAAGGGGCTTTCAGGCACTAAGATTAACTATTTCAGTAATCAGAGGTTAATTCCTAAAGAGAAAAAATTCTTGTAAGACTTCTATTTCTTTTTCATTTTATAGACCAATATTTTCATTGGCAGAAGGATCGATTCTATCCCCTGAGTAGATTCTTTATTTTATTAAACTGATCTAAGTGGCTATTTGCAATAACATACAGTTTATTCTTATATATGCCTGCAGTTGTAGGATCAAAAAAATGAGCGTTTCCTTTATCAATAATATTTTCAGATAGTACTCTTCCACTATTCTCATCTAATGTATATTTAATCACTGCGTCTGTTTCTTTGCCTTTACCTGCATTGTACACCCCATACAACAAACCATCTTTATACATCAATCCATCTAAACCAAAAGCAATAAGGCTATCGCTAAAGCCCTTAAGCGGTTTAATCGTCTTTGCATTTAAATCTATTTTTAGAAGCCCTGTTCCATACGAGGCAACGTATAAGATCTTATTTTTTCCAAATGCTAAACCATTGGGATATTTTATCTGTGGAGTCTTCAATAGAAGATCCAATTTATTTGTGTAAGGATAAAACTTGTAAAGGCTACTAAAGTAAGTGTCGGTGATGATTAAATTTCCATCATTATCAAGTACTAAATCATTCAGTAAATGAGGTATGGTATCTTTAAACGAGTGATGATACTTCACTTTTCTTGAATCAAGATCAAAGCCATGTATTTGTGACGTAAACCATTTGCCCGTTGCTTTATTAGATAAACACCAGAGGGTATTTGTCTTTGTATCAACCTTCATTCCCAAACCTTCTAAAAAATCATGTTCTCCTTCTTTAATAAAATCACTGGTGATTTTATTTGAGTTAACTTTTATGATTTTTTGTTTTGCAATACTGCTAATATAAATGTTGCCATTACGTGGATCTATTGCTATTCCTTCTGGGATAAGAGTATTATCTGTTATTTGTATAACCGTTTGCGATATACAAACATGATGAAAAACGAAGGTGAAGCAAAGTAGTAAAAGTGATCTCATCTTTCAATATAATCACCAAAGTGGAATCATTATAAAAGGAGTTTTGAAAGGCGATCTCAAATGTTGAGCGGAAAGCAGTTGCTTACTTAAACAGTCCAGTTGTCGCATTTAGCTAAAAAGCTTTCATCTACATCTGCACCAATTCCGGTTGCATCTGGGATATCTAAAAAGAAGCCGCTGTAAGTTACTCCACCTATAACAGGATCTTCGAGTTGACCCAGAAGACAAGTATCTAAGTCGAAAAACTGCACATTAGGACTTGCATAAGCAAAGTGAAGATTAGCAGTTAACGCAAGCCGGCTTTCTAACATGCTACCAATCATGCATGGAATACCTGCTTCTGCTGCAGTATCATGTATCTTTTTTGCTTCTGTTATTCCACCAGATTTTGCAAATTTTATATTGATAGAATGACATGATTTTGTTTTAATAAGCTTCCGCGCATCATGATGATTGTAGCAACTTTCGTCAGCCATAATTGGGATCGGAGATTGTGCACATAAATCAGGAAGTTGATCATCGTACCACGTTCTCATGGGTTGCTCACAAAACTGAATGTTTAGTTCTTTCATTGACTGAAGTGCAAATAACGCATCGTCAAAGCTCCATCCCTGGTTAGCATCCAAACGTAATTTCATTTCAGGCTTAACAGCTTTTCGTATTTGCACTATTCTTTCAATATCGTCAGCGACTTTTTTACCAAGCTTTATTTTTAGAATTGATGCACCTTTTTGTTGCCATTGAAAAGCTTGCGCAGCCATCTCTTGCGGGCTGCCAATGCCAATCGTCATATCTGTTTCAATGATGCGTTTTGTACCACCTAAAAATTTATAGAGCGGTTGCTTAGCGGCTTTAGAAGCAATGTCGTACAAAGCCATATCAAAAGAACTTTTAATTGTAGGATTATGTGCCGCAACCCAATGAAGTTCCTGTAATCTTGCGTCTATATTTAATGCATCTTTTCCCTTCCAAACCTGAGCAAATTCTTTTGCCATTGCAAGGCATGTTTCCTGTGTTTCACCAACAATCATTGGGAAGGCTGAACACTCACCAACGCCGTAAAAACCCTCGTCTGTATGAACTCTTATAAAAACATTCTGAGCAAAATGCATAGTGCCGGTGGCTATCACAAAAGGCTCCATCCGAATACTAAACCTATATATTTCTGTGTGTGTGATTGTCATGAATGCGAATTACAAAACTGCTGCTAAATAGTACACGAAAAGTACAATCCTTTTTCGAAACAAACTATGAGAGGGGAAAAACCTGCTTACGTGTAGGAATCTGTGAGTGAACAAGTTTGTCCTCCATTCCTTTGTTTTTTAGAACAAGGCAAATATTGTTGTACTTCCATTCTTCCATATACGGATGGGTAATGATATTAAAATCCAAATCGCTGATTGGACCAGGAGAAAATTCATAAAACTCATGATTATCCGTCTCCTTGTTTTGCATCAGTAAAAATCTAAATTCTTCCTCATGTTTATAACTGAGATCTTTTAAAAATCCTGAATATTTATGACCACAGTTTTTTAAAGCACTATCTGAAGGATCGAAAGGAGAGAGCTTAAAATATTCAACTTTGCCATGCACCATTGCTTTGAAGTCCGGTAAGTCAAAATCTGCAAAACGATTACTCATTATATCACATAGATGCTGCGGCTTAAAACGTAATGCAACACTATCTCTATTGCTGTAAGTCTCCCACATAGCAAGTGATTCTCTTATACCCAGGAACCAACAACTTGCAAATAGTTTTCGTTGTACCTTTCTTAAATAACTGCTGAAGGGATGTTCGTCTTGATTAGAGTTGTCTTGCGGATTTTGTTCATCGTCTGTTGATGAGTGTTTGTAAAGCAGGTCTTCTGTTATCCCTTCTAAAGGATCATCAAAATAACTTAAAGGAGAAAAGAAAAGCTTTTCTGTATTTAAGAAATACATCAGCTTGTGTAAGTCAATATATTTAAAAAGATACTGTTCGTTATTAAAGCTGTACGGCTTATTGATTTCTACCTTCATACCCACTATTTATGTTCACCAAAAACAGACCTTAATGAATCGCATATTTCTCCAAGTGTACAATGTTTTTCTACGGCATCAATTACTAAAGGCATCAGGTTTCTACCATCTTTAGCTGCAGCTTTTATTTCAGTAAGACATTGCTCAGTATCAGCACCGTTACGCCTGGCTTTTAAATTATTTAATTTGTCAGTCTGTGTTGTCCTTATACTATCATCAATTTTAAAGCCAGCAAGATGATTGGGTTCAGTGACCTGGAATTTATTGACACCTACGATTATCTTTTCACCTTTCTCAACTTGCTTTTGATGTTCATAGGCACTTTTCGCAATCTCATTTTGTATAAAACCTTGCTCAATAGCATCAACACTTCCACCAAGGGCATCTATACGTTCTATTAGTTCATAAGCTTTGGCTTCTATTTCGTTTGTAAGTGTTTCAACAAAGTAAGATCCGGCTAATGGATCGGCAGTATCGGCAACGCCACTTTCAAAACCAACAATTTGTTGAGTACGTAAAGCAATGCGTGCTGCTTCTTCTGTTGGAAG
>DASVST010000272.1:0-3366 GCA_036387965.1 Segetibacter sp.
TATAAAAAGCAATTGCCAGACGGAAAACCTGAACGTATAACTAAAGGGACAGATTTTGAATTTGAACCATCATTTTCATCAGACGGAAAAACGTTAGTTTATACAACATGGAGTGATACTGAAACAGGAGCAATATACAAGTCGAATATACAAGGCGGGAACCAGGAAAAGGTCACAAAAGAGAAAGGTATATATCGCATGCCTTCATTTTCTCCGGATGGCAAATCGATCGTGTTTAGAAAAGAGGGAGGCAGTGATGTTTTAGGAAACGCATATACATCAAAGCCGGGCATCTATACTATTTCTTCTACCGGAGGCACTGCAAACTTTGTTACCGATCGCGGCGACTTACCACGCTTCAATAAAGATGGAGACAGGATCTATTATCAAATGGGTGGAGGGATGAACCGCACATTTGCAAGTTCAAAGTTTGATGGCTTTGATGAGCGTATCCATTTAAAAAGTACTTATGGCAGCCAGTTTATTGTTTCGCCTGATGAGCAGTGGATAGCTTTTGTTGATCTTCATAATGTATACATAGCAACTTTCCCGGTCACGGGTAAAACAGTTGATATCGGCAGTACAACTGCAGATTTTCCCGTAAAGAAAGTATCACGTGATGCAGGCATCAATTTGCATTGGAACAACAATGGAAAACAATTGCATTATACCCTCGGTGATCAATACTATACGATCAACCTCGAAGATCGTTTTGAATTTGTTGCAGGCAGACCGGACAGTGCTTTTGTTATCCCGGAGAAAGGAATATCGGTTGGCTTAAAATCAAAAGCGGACAAGCCACAGGGAATAGTTGCATTTACCAATGCACGTATAATTACAATGAAGGGCAATGAAGTAATAGAGAACGGAACAATAGTAGTAGAAGGAAACATCATAAAATCAGTAGGAAGATCAGGGGATGTAACAATCCCTGCAAAAGCAAAGGTGATAGATGCAACTGGTAAAACCATCACACCAGGCTTCATTGATGCGCATGCTCATGCAGGTCATTTTCGCACAGGTATATCACCACAAAAGCATTGGCCATATTATACCAATCTTGCTTATGGTGTAACAACAATGCACGATCCTTCTGCTAACAGCGAAATGGTATTTGCACAAAGCGAGTTGGTAAAGACAGGTCAGATGGTTGGACCGAGAGTTTTTTCTACAGGAACAATAATCTATGGTGCTGAAGGAGATTTTAAAGCAGTGATAAATACCATTGATGATGCGAGAAGCGCATTGAGAAGAACAAAAGCGTTCGGCGCTTTTTCAGTTAAGAGTTATAACCAGCCCCGCCGCGATCAACGCCAGATGGTAATACAAGCAGCGAGAGAATTAGGTATGGAAGTGGTTCCCGAAGGAGGTTCATTTTTCTATCATAATACGAGCATGATATTAGACGGACACACAACGATTGAACACAACATGCCTGTTGCAACGTTGCATAAAGATGTGTTAGAGCTATGGAGAAATGCAGGTACAGCCTATACCCCTACATTGATCGTTTCATATGGTGGTGTAAGTGGTGAGTTTTACTGGTACCAGCATACAAACGTTTGGGAGAATGAAAAGCTGTTACGCTTTACCCCACGGAGCATTATTGATACCCGCAGTCGCCATCGGGTTATGTTACCTGAAGAAGAATACAAGAACGGGCATATACAAGTATCAGCACAGGCAAAGAAGCTGAATGATGTTGGCGTTAAAGTAAACATGGGTGCTCACGGACAGATACAAGGTATTGGTGCTCATTGGGAAACATGGATGATGCATCAAGGAGGAATGACTAATCATGAAGCATTAAAAACAGCTACAATCAATCCTGCACAATCGTTAGGTTTTGATGATTGGATCGGATCATTGGAAGCAGGTAAACTTGCAGACTTAATTATAATGGACAAAAATCCTTTAGACAACATTCGAAACACAGAGAGTATCCGTTATACAATGATCAATGGAAGATTGTATGATACTGAAACGATGAACGAAATAGGAAACTACAACAAGCCACGTGCAAAATTTAGCTGGGAGACACGCAAGAACTGGGAGGCTTTTGGATGGCAAAGTAATGCCGAGACAAGTGAGCATGGGATTACTTGCAGTTGCGGACATAATTAAATCAGCTTTACGCCTTCTTGATTGGGAGATAAGGCTTCAGAATAGTTTCAAACTCTTGCTAGGCAAAATGGTAGTTTCTATATAGAAACAGAGTTCTTCTATTTCCTTAGATACTCCTTTATGCAGTAATTAACACCTTGCTCACCTGATTTATTGATCCATTCTACGGCTTTACCTTTTGTTGCACACTCTATTATGAATTGCAAAGAAGCCGTTTGAAGGTTATCTACTTTGTAAATAACATAGTAGGTCGGGACTGAAATAAACAATGACATAAAATAGATATTTAAATTGTAAAGGCGATGATAGTAATTGATTAAGTGAATCTGTAAAGTAACATCACTTCACTATCATGTTCATTTATGTAAAATGGAAATGGTGGGTTCTTAAAGTTCCCAAGCTTTCCATCGTTGTTTAGGTTGTCAAGAGCTAGGTGTAATAAAACCCTTGAATGTAATTTAAATAGATTTTCAAGTTCAAAGTTGATGTCCAAATAGTCAAGATTGTCGAACTCTTCACAGTCGATCCAAGCTGGGTGGAAGTTAATCCCATTATCAATAAAAAGAACTCTTTTATTATAGTCGTATTCCCCAGTAATATAACGGGGTATTTCAATTAAAGGATATTGTTGTATTCCATAACAAGTAATGTTACTTGTGTAATGGTAGTAATAATCATACTCAATGAATAAAGCTTGAATTTCGTCTTGTTTACCAGAACCTATTATTTCATTAAAAATCCTATCAAACTCATCCTGAAAGTACGTGATGAGAGACTTGTTGTTGAGGTTAAGATATTCGTTCAGTTTGTTATTAATGGCATTATCAAGAGAGGTGTTTTTGGATAATCTTTTTAGATCCTTTAGCATTTGTCTTTCGCCATTGTCAAAAACGAAAACTCTCCCTGCTTTAATGTCGGAATATTGCTCCTTGTACCAACCAGATATTGAGGTTCCTTTAAGTATGTCAAACAAAGTATCTCTTTGTCGTTCGAGGAGCTTCAGAATTTTAGAATTGTCCATATTTTGCCGCTAACACGAATGATGCAAGTTACTTTACTAAAACTAACCCTTTCCCCAATCACCTCAACGGAAGCAATACAAAAAAACCGCCCCTTCGGGGGCGGCTAAAACTCACAACAAAACCTATGAAATTAAAACCAGCTTCTTATCCAGGTTTCACTGGCTGTTCCCTTCAATCTTGCAAAACGTCTTTTCACTTCAATCCTATGGCGAATCATTGT
>DASVST010000273.1:0-2264 GCA_036387965.1 Segetibacter sp.
CTCGTATAAACCTGCTTGCTTATAGTTGCCACAGTATAAGTTTCACCCGGTTCCATTAACATCTTAAGAGCATCTTCCACGAAGGGAAATTGAGTATTTGTAAAGCGTTCCAGCAGGTATGTTTCAATAAACTGAACCTTCTCAATGGGAGTATTGCAGGCAAATACTTTTTCCGCAAATTTTAAGAAGCGGGCCGTTTGCTCGAGGCTTACGTATTTATGTTCTGCTTCTGTAACAAACTCACATAAAGGTTCGTGTATAAATCGATTGATGCCAAGCGGTTCGAATACAATTGTGATCTTCTCCTGCTTTCCCTGTTCAATCATCTTAACCGGATCTATACGATTTATGTGGAGCGTATTTATATATTGACCCGGAGTTTCTTTAGACAGGTAAGTGTTGCCCTCTAATGGGCTAAATTCAAGGTTGCGGCACAGCACCATCCCAGCACCATGGTTAGGAAAAACCAGGTATTCTTTAGAAGGTACATCTGAGTAGTAAAAGGAAATGTACCTAACGATTTTTTTTAAAATTTCATTCTCAGGATAATAATATTCCATGGCTTATTCGGCTTTAGTTACAGCTAAAATCGCACCGCCATTTCTAGTTACCTATCCATACATTAACCTTAATTAACATTACAGCAAAGTTGATTAACCCATTCTTCTTCGGGAGCAGGATACTTTTAGCCTACACTGATTTTACTATATAGATCGATCTTTCATGAAAAACATTACTCTCCTGGTTGCACTAATACTGTTACTTATTGCTTACAATAAAGTTGTTGGGCAGACCAGCTTTTCTGTTGCTTTATTGCCATCCCCGGAGATCTTAAAAGATTACAATCTTTACTATTTAGAAATAAGTAACGCCGGTAATTACAAAAGAGACACTGGTGTAAGAGTTGATACCAGAATTACTTTACAAGGTGATGTTTCAGAGCCAACTTTATCTAAACTAACTTTCGCCTCTACCGGGTCACCCGAAACAAAGAAGGCTCACTCAATTAACGTGATTGCCGAACCCGGAGCAAGCATTGTTGTAGACCTAACTAAAGGATTTGATAAACCTTTATATTCCGGTTCACCTACACAATCGGAATACACCCGCTACGTATCTGCTATCGTTCCTTTACAAAACAGTATTTCAAAACAGCTGCAATCATACATGAGTGAAAAAGACTCTCTAAAACAAAATGCATTGGGAGTTAAAATGAAGAGTCTTTCAGATTCAGCAAGAAAAGAAAGTATCGCGTTCTTTAGAAAAAATCCTTCTTCTTATGTAACCGCTTTACTGTTTAAGAACCTCGTTAATATGGTGTGGGATAATGCTACCGAAGCATATGAAATTTACCAACTGCTACCTCAATCATCAAAAGACATTTCGACTGTACAGGCCTTCTACAAACAGCTACAACTTGCTGTTGATCTTTCTATAGGCAAGAGATTTCCTGACTTTGAACTTCCTGATATGACAGGAACAAAAGTGAAGGTTTCTTCTTACAAGGGAAAGTATTTATTTGTTGATTTCTGGGCTTCATGGTGTGCTCCCTGCCGTGCTGAAGCTCCTCACCTTATAGAGTCGTATAACAGGTATAAAGAAAAAGGTTACGACATCTTAGGTATCTCATTTGATGAAGCAATAAGCCCATGGGTTAGTGCAGTTAAAAAAGATAAGTATACATGGACCAACGTGCTCGACATAACAGGAATGGGAGAAAATAGTTTTCTGTCAAACAGAATGGGGATAAAAGCTATACCCAGAAATTTTTTAATTGATCCTGACGGGATAATCATTGCCACAAACCTGAGAGGCAAAGAACTCCTCAAAAAACTACAAACAATTTTATAAATAAACTCTAAAGCCCCAACATGAAACAAATACTAATAGCACTCGGTATTCTATTTTACCAGGTTAGTTATACCCAGACTAAAGGCACCTTTACATTTGAAGTAACAACAAACTTACACAAGGGACTAATTAATCCAACGCCAAAATTCAAAGCATCAATGCCGGAATTCAGGACAACCAAAAACATATTGATGTTTAATGAGAACAAGATTGTTTATAAGAACCTGGACGAAAACCAATCAGGAGAAACAGTAACAAAAAATAAAGAAGGAACAGGATTTACGAAAACAGTAGGACCTCCACCTGCCTATGTGTTTACCAATCTTAAGGCAAAAGAAATGGTACAAAGAAAAGGTATCAGTGGAGAAGTATATCTTTTGAAAGATACTTATGAGAATTTTAGTTGGGTTATC
>DASVST010000274.1:0-3130 GCA_036387965.1 Segetibacter sp.
TTCTAATCTTCTTTCTGCTTCTATTACATTTAATAACTTATCAAAAGGATGAGTTTCGCTTGTAATAATATTTAGATCTTTGTCTAGCTTTTGTGGTAGCTGGCTTATGTAACGGAATCTAATTTGGGAATAATAAAACCACTTTATAATTTTTCTTATTTCAATATCAGATAATTTTGAAGATCCTTTTCTATAGGTGTAAACAACAATAGGCACCAATGCATAGACCGAATTTATTTCTTTAGTATGGTCTATGTAGGCATTGCTTCTTAAGATATTAAATACATAATCAAGTGTATTTGTTTCGAGCCTATGCCAAGCATCTTTCAAAGGCACAAGATTATCCTCACTATGCAGCTTCTCCATTTTTGAGCCCACTTGGTGTAAACATCCTAACAAAACATACATAAAAAAGTCAAGGTTGAATGACCACCCTTCTTTTTGAAGCTCAAATAGCTTTGCTTTAATTCTTTCCCTGGCATCTGGCCAATATCCAGAAATTTGAGCAAGGGCTAACTCAGCATCAGTAAGGTTAACACCGCTAGCATTTACTATGTAAAAGATGTCAATTGCCTCTCTTATACTTGCTTTAACTGGTATTGTTTGCTCTAAAAACTCCTTGTTTTTAATTTGGTCAATTGTTGCGATATTCTCTAAGATTTTAAATTGTTCAGCATCATCAATTTCTTTGTGCTCCTTTATAGACCTTATAATCTGTAAGGCATTTGTTTCATTTTTAAGCACTTTAGTGATATCTACCCAAAATGGGTTTCCTTGCATTGATAGTTTTTTGAAATATTCAAGTTCCAAGGTCAGAATATTGACGTATAACCCCCTTATTTCATTTACAATTTCTAGTTCAGTATAATAGGGTGGAATTTCTCCTTTTATCAACAGATACAAGGTAGTGATCCGTTGTTGTCCATCAAGAATAAGCTTTACTGTTCCTTGATTGATATTGTAAGTATAACTACCTTTTAACTCAGGTGGATTATTAGTTTCCCATGTTAGCATAGTACCTGTAGGGTAGTCATTTAGCATAGAGTTGATAAGCTTTTTTGCATCATCTCTTTTCCAAACAAATTCCCTCTGAAATGCGGGAACAAACAATTGATTGCCATCAATTTTATCAATAATCTGATTGATCTTCATTTTAGTATAATTAAGTCTGCTTGTAATTCATTTTACTAAATACCTGTCCATGCTGCACAATTGATAATACCACCATGCTCTGCTAATTTATCTGCCTCTATTGGTAAAACTTTTCGCTTATAAAGCTGCTCAAGCTTTTTTAATGCTTGTTGATTTTCTACTTCAAAATCTTTGAAGGTCGGCATAATGATGAAATTGTCTTGCAACAGAAAATTAAGGTAAATACCTTTTGCTGAGGTTGATGTCAAGTTATTATGTACACAACTAACTAACTTATGAATAGTACATCCTGTGTCTAATAAGACTTTATCAAAGGCATATTTCCATCCTGTGTATTTATCTCTAATGTATTTACTTGAAGTTGCTATCTGTTTCTCTATTTCTGTATAATCATTGACTATCACATTCATGTCATCTATGAATCTTACTAAGCCATCAACATGACTTGTAAAATCCCATGGATCTGCTGGTATAACATTGAGTTCATCTAAAGCTAATGCATCCTGAATTTTTAGCTTTACATTATCCACACTAATGTTCTGTTGTATAAATCTATCAGAGATAAATCCTTTAGTGTTATGTATATCTATAGCCCCCCCATCAAGTACAATATCAGAACAATCTTTGTATTTTAAATTCAACTCCTTACAAATCTTTTTTTGGTTTGGGATACTTGCTAAGCCACTTTTTGATGATAGAAGATATTTAGGCTTATAGGAAAATAACACTGCTTCTCCAACACTTGATAGCACCGGCATATAATCTCTACACCATTCATTTTTATTGAAGGGAATTGATCTTAAATCGTAATAATTTTCTGATGCATAATTTTTCAACTGTTTTACAACACTTTTACCTCTATCTGTTTTTTCTAAATATTCTGATATGTAAATAGTAGGTATCATTTAACGATAAATTCTTCATGCTCTTTCAATACCTTTTTTAAAGCCATCCCAATGTTGATTGCTATAGGCTTAAATTCTTCCTCAGTAAAAAAATTAGATTTAGCATTATTGCACCAGTAACAACACCATACAATATTTTCTAAGTTATCATAAGGTTCAAATGGGTTTCTCCTGTCAATTTCTAGTCTCTTTCCTCTCTTTCCACCCCTTGTAGCATCAGGTCTAATACCCATTCTTTGTAATTGATAAAGTTTATAGCTTTCTTCATTAAGAGTGCCACAATAGTAGCACCCACATGCAAAAGCATCACTATTAAACCAATTGCAAAAATCATCTTTTGTTTTATCGAAAAATCCTGCTACTATTCTTCCTTTTTTATCTTTACGCTGTTTCTTCTGTTTGAAAATTTCAATCAACTTTGATTTTTCCATATTATAATTTAAATCAACTTCCCTTCAAATGCTTTTTTTAAAATGCTCTGCCTCAAAGCCTCTGTTTGTTGTAAACTGGTCGTTATTGTTTCTTCTATTTTATCACAAACACTAAGTTTGCTTTCTATCTCCTGAATAATTTGCTGTTGTACGTAAATGGTAGGAAGACTTAATGGTATATTCTTAACAATTTTTAGATTTAGGTTAGCCATAGTAGTTCCTCCTGCATTCATATCTAAATACTTTTTTGTGCTCTCACTTTGCAATAAGTAATGAAGGAATTTGGAGTTAATCAATTTCTTATTGGGTCTTACATAAAAACTTCCAGTTCCACAAAACCAACCATCTTCTTTTTCTGTAACCAATGCACATCTACCCATTTCTCCTCTTCGTCCCATTATGACATCATCAACTTTTAAAATATAATTTGGTAAGCTATCTCTCTTAGCTTTATTAATTGAGTAAGCTTTATTAGGAATAATTAATCCATCTTGTATATGCATTGGATTGATAAGAGGAATGCCGCCAACTATATAATCGTGTTTATGAAGTTGAGTTCCAAACGGTCCAATTTGGATTTTATCGGAAACTTCTATTAGCAGTTTCCTATCTCTGTTCTCCTTTTCTTTTTCAAAGGTCCAT
>DASVST010000275.1:0-3641 GCA_036387965.1 Segetibacter sp.
ATTCCTGTTTGCATCCTCAGTAATAAACGTTCGCAGCTTAACATCTTTAATAGCAATCTTTTCCTGTCTTATCTTTCTATTGACCATTGCAGCCAACTTCTCTTCATTAAAGTCGTTACCCCAGCTTAGTATCCTGTTTACTTTAATCTGGTTTAAATAATCCTCCATTCCCTTACATAAACCAATATATGCAACCTCTGCAGTATTTGGTATATAAGAGAAAATGCTATTCTTTAAATCGTAATCTATAGACTCTAAAACAGGCCTACTCAAATGATGACCGAGAGCAATTCTTTCCCGGTATATTTTCTCGTCGCTGCCGCGGCTGAAGTAAATTCTTTCAAAACTGCACGCTCTTCTTTCTGCCGGCGGCAACACTTGTTCTATGCTGCAGTTTCCCTCAGAAGTTATTATCAGTGCATGCCCCGGCCTTAGTTCATGAACTTCATTTTCTCCTACGTTGAAAGTCGTTCTTATAGCGGCTCGTTCACTTGCACCAACAATAAACTCATCATCTACAAAATAGTAAGCAGGGCGAATGCCATTAGCATCTCTAAGCATAAAACTATCTCCGCTACCTATCAATCCACCTATTGTATAACCCCCGTCAAAAAGCGGAGCAGCTTTTCTTAAAATAGAAACTACATCTAACTTCTCATTGTTTCTCTCATCTTCCTTAACAAGAAAATGGTATATAACCTCCATCATTGCAGCAAGATCACTTTGCTTCTGAAACGGACCCGGATCAAAATTTATTAGATCGAATAACTCGTCCGTATTTACAAGATTAAAGTTTCCTGCAAGCGCTAAATTTCTAGAAGGGATTGTATTTCTTTTGATAAAAGGATGACAAAACTCAGCATCATTTTTACCTTGTGTTCCATAGCGAAGATGCCCGAGCAATAGCTCGCCTAAAAACGGTAGATGACCCTTCAACAAGCCCGGATGCTTTTTTATTTCAGGTTGATACTTTTCAAGCTCAGTAACTTCTTTACCGATGTTTGAAAACAGATCTGCAATGGGTTGTTGTGCGCAACTACGAATGCGATGTATAAAAGGATAACCAGGTTCTACATTTAGTTTTACTGCTGCCATTCCTGCACCATCCTGCCCACGGTTGTGCTGCTTCTCCATAAGTAAATACAACTTATTGAGACCGTACATTACAGTGCCGTATTTTTGCAGGTAGTACGAGAAAGGCTTTCTTAAACGTATGAATGCGAGTCCGCATTCATGTTTTATTTCATCACTCATTAGGTATAAAAAACAAGTGGCGAAGGTACAACTCCGCCACTAAAATAAAGTTAAGTGTAAGCCTATGTTCTCACTTTTTCTGCAAGCCAAAGAAATTCGGCTGAAAAATTATTTACCGCATTCTGAAATGCCGGGTCAATAAGGTTGCCTTCTGAATCAAATTTCTTCTCAACCTGTGGCGTTACCATCATATAAGGACTTGCAATACCAAATATTGCTATTATAAATACCTGCAACTGTAAAGCAGCTCTAATTCCACCCAAAGCGCCGGGCGATGCAGTGACTATTCCAAAGGGCTTATGCACTTGTTTAGGAAAATGGTCGAAAAGATTTTTTAAAGGAGGCGTATAGCTGCCATTATATTCAGGCGTAACCAATATAAATGCATCGGCAGCAAACATTCTCTCTGCCAATGGCTTGTAAGGATCAGGCGTTGTATCTACTGAAGAGTAAACTTCTTCCTGAAGTGTTGGAAAATTCCATTCCCTTACATCAATTATATTTACGTTATGATCCGTCTTTTCTTGAAAATGCTTTTGTAAAAACAAAGCCAGTCTAAATGTTACACTTTCCTTTCTTGGGCTTCCTGATACGATCTCAATATTCATAGACTAAATTTTATTTATCTTTTTGTTACCGGCATTTGTTTTTACATGTAGCATCGTTGCGTCGCACACTTGTACTTTGCAACCTTTACTCAGCAAAAGTGTTATACTCCAACCGCCTCTTCCACTGGTTGTTTAACCATTTCAACGTTCATAGCCAGCTTCACATCATCTGCAACTACTATACCTCCGGCTTCGGTTACAGCACTCCACTTTAAACCAAATTCTTTACGATTAATTTTACCTGATACTTCAAACCCCATACGCTCCATTCCCCACGGGTCGGTAATCTGTCCGTTGTATTCAACCTTAAGTGAAACAGGTTTGGTGATATCTCTTACAGTCAAATCCCCCTTCAATGTATATTCATTGCCACCTTCAGATTCTATACTTGTAGACTTAAAAGTAAGCTTCGGAAACTGCGCTGCATTGAAGAAATCATCACTTTTAAGATGCGCATCACGTTGCTCGTTTTTTGTATCAATACTATCAACGTCTGCTTCAAACTCCACTTTAGCGTCAGAAAGATCTTCCTCATTAACATCTAAAGTAGCGTCGAACTTTTTAAATATTCCTGTTGCGGTTGCGATCATAAGGTGTTTAACCTTAAACATTATGTCTGAATGATCTACATCGATTTTGTAAATAGCCATAGTTGTATGTTTTTTGGCTTCCAATAGGAAGCGGTTTAATAAATAATTATAATGATAAATCTGTTTTTGCTTCAACTGTTGTAGGTTCCTCTATCAACACTCCCATTTTGCCCATTTGATAATCACGAAAAGCTTCCATCAGTTCTGTTTGTGTATTCATAACAAAGGGCCCGTGAGAAGCAACAGGTTCATTCAGAGGTTCACCAGATCCTATAATGGCTCGTGTATCTTCCAGCGCTTCTATTTCAAAACCCTCGCCATTGTTATTAAGTACGGCAACATATTTTTCTTCAACTGTTCCATCCTGCGCAACATTTATTTTACCATCGAGTAAATAGATAAACGTGTTATGTGTTTGCGGAAGATTAAAGTAAAACTTTCCGCCTTTCTTTATAGATACTGTGTAAGTATTTACAGCACTGTGTGTTGGTGTTGGACTTTTGATACCATTCAATTCGCCTGAATGAATATTTACTTTTACAAGTTCATCTTCAGATAATATTTGCGGTGTTTCTTCGGCTGACAAAGGGAAGTAAGCAGGCTGATCCAGCTTGTGCGCAGCAGGTGTATTAATCCATAGCTGTATTATTTCCTGTCTGCCACCCTTTTCGAAAATATCGTGCGGCGGTCTTTCGCTATGTATAACTCCCATACCTGCATTCATCCACTGCATGCCGCCTTCATATATAACATTATCGTTGCCCCTGCTATCCCTGTGGTGAACGCCCCCTTTAAAAATGAAAGTAACAGGCGAAAATCCACGGTGTGGATGTGGTCCAACGCCACTTTTATCTACCTGTATATGAGAGGGGACTTTCACATCAGCATGATGAAGTAATAAAAAAGGATCAACAGCTTCCGCCTTTGCAGATGGAAAAGCCTGGCGAACCGGCATACCACCCATATCGAAAGTGGCTGCATACACTATACTTTTAATCGTTCTATTTTTCATAACTAGAATTTTTAATTGACATTCATCGGAACCTCTATCAGCAATATTTCAGCAGTATCCTCAACAGTTAATTCAATGGTATCTGTATCCCATACTCCTAAGGCATCTCTTTTATTCAATTGTTGCTCTCCAAAAGTTACCTGCCCTTCTAAAACAAACGCATAGACACCGTTTCCA
>DASVST010000276.1:0-12015 GCA_036387965.1 Segetibacter sp.
GTAAAAAAATATTAGGCGTTATCCGACCCACCACTGAAGTAATAGGAAAATTCACTACCTCCAAACATATTGGAATACTTGGAACAGCTGGCACAGTTGCCTCAGACTCTTACCCTATAGAAATTGAAAAGTTTTACCCCGAAGTTAATGTTTACCAGGAAGCTTGTCCCATGTGGGTTCCTTTAATTGAGAATAATGAACATGAATCATCTGGTGCAGATTATTTCATTCAAAAACACTTGGGCAACCTGATGCAGAAATCTGCGGATATTGATACGGTTTTACTTGCCTGCACTCATTACCCGCTCTTGAAAAACAAAATTGAGCAGTTATTACCCTCGAGTATTAAAGTAATCTCTCAGGGAGAGATTGTAGCAGGAAGCCTTGCAGATTATCTCGAAAGACATACTGAAATTGAAAAACTTTGCTCGAAGACTAAGGGCTTAAAGTTTTTTACAACTGACGATCCGAAAGATTTTCAAAATCATGCAAGTACTTTTTATGGAGAAAAGCTCACCGCTGTGCATGTTGTTCTTTAGAACGGGGAATAAAGAATAAACTGTTGAAGAGTGTGATCCTTCGACTTCGCTTAGGATAAACTACAGAAAAGCTTTATAGAAATTCGGAAGCCAGGCTCATAAATTTTGCTTTTTACAACATATTTCTAAAAGTTTTATCCTACTTTTGCCGTCCTTTCACAAATAGCAGGCTTATGGGATGCCTTGCTGATGACTGAAAAAATATTTTAGGGTTAGTAAAAACAACAAAATGAAACGTACATTTCAACCACATACACGCCGCCGCAAATCTGTTCACGGATTTCGTAAACGCATGGAAAGCGCAAACGGGCGTAAGGTTTTAGCAAGTCGTCGCAGAAAAGGCAGAGTTAAGCTTACCGTTTCTGATGAAAGAAGTTTAAAATAATTTCTGCTGATATTGCGGCTTAAGCATATTTAGCCCTGTCTGTACAGACGGGGCTTTTTGTTATTAATTATCTTTACTTATCGCTAAACAACTCACTTTTAATAAACAGGAGCGGCTTAAAAGCCACAAGCTTATAGAACATCTCTTTACAAAGGGTAAGAGCTATACTGTTTTCCCGATCAAAGCGATTTATCAATTTACAGGTTTAAATGCTGGAGTAAATTTACAAGCTGGTGTTGCAGTAAGTAAAAAGAACTTTAAAAAAGCCGTAGATCGAAATCGGATTAAAAGGCTTTTAAGAGAGGCTTACCGGTTGCAAAAAAATGAACTTCAGAACCAGCTTGAATCAAAAAATAAGCAGCTTGCAATATTCTTTATCTATACAGGAAAAGAACTGCCTTTACTTACAGATATCATAGAGAAATTAAAAGCTGTTTTACTTTATTTAAATGATGTATTAAAGGAGGAAGAGAAATGACATGGTTGCTTAAAATATTAAGTATTCCTTTCATCTGGATTATCAGGGGCTATCAATACATCATCTCTCCGATGTTAGGACCAAAATGCAGGTTCACGCCAACTTGTTCTCAATATGCTATTGAAGCATTGAAGAAGTATGGTCTTTTTAAAGGCTCCTGGTTATCTGCTAAGCGAATCGTTCGTTGCAATCCATGGGGAGGGCATGGACACGATCCGGTGCCTTAATTATAAAGTTGAAATTTCTCACTATTTTGCAAAAATGTTTTATGAATCGCATTATACGTTTATCATCATTTTTGTTCCTTTTTTCTGCGATTGTTTTAGTTAGCTCCTGCGAAGAAGATATGGTTGCAGACCCGGATGTTTTTCTTGTAACAGGTCTTGAGCTTGCTGGTGGACAGGAAGTTCCAGTAGTTAGCACAACCGGTAGCGGTTCTTTAGATGCACGCTACGATAGAAATAAAAAAGAGCTACACGTGACTTTTGCCTGGGCAAATTTATCTGACAGTGTAACTGGGATTCAAATACAAGGTCCGGCAATTAGAGGTGTTGTGGGACCGGTGTTAGTTCCGTTTACCAATTTTTCTAGAAACAGGTCTAGCACTTATTCTTCCACGGTTTTGGTAGATGAGATTACATTAAAAGAGATAGAACTATTGCGTGGCGAGTATTACATAAACATTCAAAGTAAAACCCACCCGGCTGGTGAATTGCGCGGACAGATAGTGTTCGAGTAACGATATTATACAAAATAAGAAGAGCCATCACTTTGACGGCTCTTCTTATTTTACTTAGGTTTTTTATTTTGAAGCATTAAAGCGTTCTTCAACTTTGTTCCAGTTTACTACATGCCAGATGGCGTTTAGATAATCAGGTCTTTTATTCTGGTATTTTAAATAATAGGCATGCTCCCAAACATCGATTCCCAACAGTGGTGTACCTTTTTTATCAGCTACATCCATCAAAGGGTTGTCCTGGTTAGGAGTTGATGTTACTTCAAGTTTTCCATTGGTTTTAATCAACCAAACCCAGCCACTACCAAAACGGGTGATACCACCCTGGTTCATCTTTTCTTTCAATTCATCTACTGAGCCAAAGGTTTCATTGATAGCATTCGATAATGTACCTGAAGGCATAGCGCCTGCATTTGGAGTAAGACTTTCCCAAAAGAAAGTATGGTTCCAATGTCCGCCGCCGTTATTACGAACTGCAGGACTAATTGAACCCGCAGAAGCTACAAGCTCTTCTAAACTCTTATTTTCATGCTCCGTACCGGCAATAGCTTTATTTAAATTATCTACATAAGCCTGGTGATGTTTTCCATGATGTATCTGCATAGTTGCAGTGTCTATATGCGGCTCTAATGCTTCGTGTGCATATGGAAGCTGTGGAAGTGAAAATGCCATAAAATTGTAGTTTTAGTTTCTTAATAAATTGATAGGAAACAAATTTAACTCTATAAACCCGAAAGGGGAAGCTGTGCTTATAAATGTTTCTGATCTCGGAAACTATTTGGGAGAGAACAGTGTCTCTTCCCTCAGCATGGTGGAGTTTATCCTGAGCGAAGTCGAAGGGTCACTCACTTTTACCTTTAGTACTTTAAGCATCATTAGGTGGATTGACAATCAACTCAACTAATAACTACCACGTCACACTTCTGATCCTGCTTACCAATCTTGGATAAACCTCCCGAAGCACGTTTCCAAAAATATCATTTCTCGAAGGATCGCGATAAGCGCTGTTGTTGATCATTGCCAACTCATAACCACTCAAAGCACGGCTGTCTCCCCTGTATGTTGCATAGTGTTCTCTCCAGGTGTAATCTGCAGGAAAGTTATCCCACAAAACATTCCTGTTGTTTTTAGCATCAAAGATCCGCAACGTAAGATTCCCGTTTGCACGAACATACTTTTCTGTTATGTATAAAGTTGCTGTTACAGTTTCATAGATCGGCTGCTTTTTGTCGTCAACACGTCCCGTGTTTATTTGTTTCGAAACTTGCCTCGTTGAGGTGTTGGTAATTGGTGTTGGTATATACAGTTGATCCCAACCGATGTCTACAACTCTGTCAGGCACTATGTTACTTCTTCTAGCTTCCCATTCTGTATAAACTTTTACGTTGCTTGAGTTTAGCTGGTAGCGTAAGTCCCTTGCAATCTCTTGCTGTATATAATCGTTGTTTAATCCCCAATACCCGAAAGATTGGGAGTAATAGTTAACAGGATTTATAACAACTGACACAGTCCCTTTTTCTGCAGCAACATTTTGCAAATTTTCTACATCCTTATAACCCGGAATAAGATCATCGGTCTTTTTTAAGAGACTTGCTGCTTCTCTTGCTGCATACCTGTCATCAGTTCTTAATAAGTCATTTGCTTTAGCATAATATGACTCTGCCGCATTCTTTTTAGCTTCTGCATATTGCTCTTGATAATTTTGAGTTGTAACCAATTTAGCAGCAGCCTGCGATGCATTAACCGTTTGTGCAAGCTTAAGTAAGTGACCGTACTCAGTCATTATTCGTTCCCACTTGTTTGTTTGATTACTATTTCTATACTGGGTTATTTTATTTTGATGACTTAGAACTGCATCGGCATAAGCTGATGTAAAGCTTTTTTGAGTATTCTCATCAGTCCTTTTTTCTAATTTCTTTATTGCTTCATATACATTTTTATCTTCTGCAGGGTAACGGCTTAATGTACTACCAATACCGCATGAGGCAAAAACTATAATGAAGGCGCTATATACCAACCACCACTTTTTCATGTTTGTTTTCTTTAAAATTTAAATAACTTAAGGCTCCCAGATTGATCGTGGATTGAAGTGTTTCCACAGCAGAAGAGAAAGTTTTCGTATCAATGTCCAGGCTTCATTTCCAGGGTTCCAATTCAGGGTGCTTAATAGGCTTGTATACGAATACAAAAGATGTACCGACTATCTGGAGGATTAACGTTCAAAACCTCATTTCGCACAGCATTAACAGCAACATTCTTAACTACTAAGAAAACAAAAGGGGAAGTGTCGATATTGCGTTGTCATTCCAGAAATTTGCGTAAGAGGCGAACATTCTTTCACTAACATTTTTGTTAATACTTCTCCATATCTGATCTTCTCTATCAGTTATGTCATTTCTACAGGTGTTGTTTGTAACACGCTTGTTTGATAAAGGATTGTTTTTGTTCTTTTCAATAGAACATCTAGACGCGCCTGCCAACAAACAATTTCAACAAACGCTGGCTATGTTTTACGGCTTTTTTCTACTCATTGCGAGGATAAGAACCGGCAACAAAACGAGGTTTGTAATAGTACCTACAATCAACGTGAGAGATGTTAGCCATCCGAGTGCTTTAGTTCCACCAAAGCCACTAAAACAAAAGATTATAAAACCTGCTATTAAGACAAGTGAAGTGTAAATAATACTTATCCCTGTATGCCTGATGGTTTGGATTAATGTTGTTTGAACATCGTGTTTATGCTCAGGAAGTTCCTGTTTATAGTTGACAAGAAACCTTATCGTTACGTCAATAGCAATTCCTAAGGCTACACTAAATACCAATACAGTTGAAGGCTTTAAAGAAATCCCAACCCAGCCCATAACACCTGCAGTTATTACTAGTGGAATAATGTTTGGAATAAGAGAGCAGAGCAATATGCGAAAAGATTTAAAAAGGTAAAGCATGCATAAGGCTATCAATAAAAAAGCCCAGAAAATACTTTCTTTCAAACCATTAATTATAAACCTACTGCCTTCTAAAAAAGTAACTGAAGCTCCGGTAAATTGAATATTGTAAGCTGAGGTATCAAGTATCTGCCGCTCTGCATTTGCTGGATCGGGAATGGAATCATAGAATATTGCTTCGGCTTGCTCTTCCAAGGAATCTAGAATGACCGGAAGCGCAAGACTTCCAACATCTTTCATGTTTACACTTATGCGTGCATATTGTTTTGATGTATCAATAAAGCTATTTAGCACTCTCGCAATCCCCGCTTTGGTAGAATCTCCTTTTGCTTTTAAATATGGTCCAAGAAAGGGCATGTCAAATTCTGAAGGTGTAGCATAGCTTAAACTATCTCCGTCGTAATAAGCCTGTTTTGCAAACTTCAAGGCTTCAACAATGTTTACAGGTCTCGACATATTTGGATTCTCTCTTACGACAGCAGAAAACTCATCAATTCTTTCGAATGCCTGAAGCGAACTGGTGACACCATTTTTCTTCTTGGTATCAACAATGATCTCTAAAGGCATTACCCCGCCAAAATTTTTCTCAAACCATTTTAGGTCAGTATAGATCTTATCCGTTTTTGGTAAATCATCAACAATAAATCCTTCACTCTTCAATCTAAATATTCCGAAAAGAGCAATGATTGTTACAATGGCAGTAACGCCATAAACCCAAGCTTTATTATGGATGGTCCAATGCTCAATCTTCTCGAGAAACCGAATGAGTAATTTGTTATCGAGATATTTTAATTGATGAGGTTTGGGAGCTGAAAGATAGCTTAAAACAGCAGGTATAAAAATCAATGAAATAATAAAGAGCACCATTATGTTGATGCCTGCAACCGCACCAAACTCCTTTAAAATTTCACTCTTGGTTAAAGCAAAAACAGCAAAGCCGATAGCAGCTGCAATATTGCAAAACAGGGTAACTATACCCATTCGCCCAACCATCGAAACTAAAGCACTATTCTTTTCCCCAGTTTCTCTGTAAGATGTATGGTATTTGTTTAAAAAGTAAATGCAATTGGGAACTCCAATAACAACAACAAGCGGTGGAATAAGTGCAGTAAGCAAAGTGATTTTATAGCCTAACAAAACAACAGTTCCCAGGCTCCATATTACACCCATTATAACCACGAGCAGGCTCATTGCAGTAGAGCTAAATGACCTGAAAAAAACCAACAACGTTATTGCAGATAAAACAAGTGAACCTATAAGGAACCATTTCATTTCAGCTTTTACTTTGTCTGCTATTGAGGTGCGAATAAATGGAAGTCCACTCATGTGAGCACTTAGCTTTGAATCGGCTTCAAATTTCTTAACCTGTTCCACAACTTTACCGACAAGTTCTGTCCGCGCTTTGCTGTTCATTATTTCCTTATTCACACTAACGCCAACGAGGTATGCCTTACTCTCCAGATTATACATTAGGCCGTTGTAAAAAGGGAGGTTTTCGAATATAGATCGGCCACTGTCTATTTGCTGCTGTGATGTAATAGTATCTGGAAATATTCTCTGTGAAACCAATTTTGATGTAGTGTCATTCTTAACAAGATTAACGGCATCGGGAATGCTTAAAATACCTTCAACACCTTTAACTGCTTTTAGATTTCGCTCAAGTTGTTTAACAGCATTGAATGTACTTAACTGGTAAAACTTATCCGTTTCTAAACCAATAACTAAAAGATTTCCATCTTCACCAAAGCGTGCTTTAAAAGCCTGGTATTCCAGGTACTTAGGATTGTCGGTAGGAATAGCCCGGGCAAACTCATAGCTCAATTGGACCTTGCTGGCGAAGTATGCCATAACACCTGTTGCAGCAAAAAGTAAGATTAAAAGTGGAAGACGAAATTTTAAAATAAACCTGCCAAGGCTATACCACATATAAATACACTTATAAATTATAGGTTAACGACCTGCAAATAAACGGAATATAAAATGGATGAACATGAATTCTGCTAACTTTGAAAGCATGGGTATAGCAGTTGCTTTAGATGTTTATGTGTGCTTGGAAAAAGATGATAGATGCAACACGTTGAAGGGAGCGTCGCAAGCAAAGCCCAATGCTTATTTTATAGCTGATTACAAAATACTTTTTTATTTAATCTCATCATTTTTCTTTCTTAATCAAGTGTATTCCCAATCTCAACTTCAACCCGTTGGGCAATGGCGTGAACACCTGCCATATCAAAATACTATACAGGTGGTGCAGGGCGGTAACGAAATGTTTGCAGCTACAATTAATAATGTTTTTAGTGTTGATGAGAAGAATAATATTACCCGCTACAGTAAGGTAACAGGTCTTAATGATATTGGTGTAAGTGCAATTGCATGGGATGAAGCTTTGGCGCAACTTGTGATTGCCTATAACAATAGCAATATTGATGTGATTAAGAACAGGATTGTAAGAAACATCAGCGATATAAAACGAAGTAATATCACTGGAAATAAAGCGATCAATTATATCTATTGTAAAGATAAAATAGCATACTTGTGCAGTGGTTTGGGAGTTATTGTTGTTGACTTAGAAAAATCTGAAATAAAAGATACCTGGCAGATAGGAAGCGGTGGTGGACAAGTGAAAATAAATGGTTTTACAAGCGATGGTAGTTCTTATTATGCAGCAACGGATGAAGGATTAAAGAGGGCATCAATATCAAGTACCAACTTAGCCGATTATCGTAATTGGCAGAGTGTAGGCTCATTTGGTAATGGGCCAGTTAAAATGGTTAGTAAGGTTTCCGATAAAATTGTTGCTTTAAAAAACGATAGTATATATGTTGTTAATGGAAATGCTTCAACTATCTTTTATGCTGATGCAACATGGCCAATCGTTAGTATAAATATTGCTGCGGAAAAGTTGTTGGTTACACAAAGAACTGCAGTAGGTTCAAGCAGGGTGCTAGTGCTAAATAGTAACGGAACCATTGACAAAACTTTGATGCAACCAGGGGTTATTTCTTTTCCAAGGTGGGCTACAGTTAAGGATGATGCTGTTTGGGTTGCTGACTTTTTCGGAGGGCTGTCGAAGTTTGATAATGGAAGTTTTGAGCGATATATTCCTGATGGCCCGTTAGGTAGTGCGAGTGGGGAAATGGTTGTAAACAAAGGCTCCTTATATGTTGCAGCAGGTGAAGTTAGTGATGCTTGGAATTATCAATTCAACAGGAATGGTATTTATAACTTTACTGAAGGTAGATGGAGTAATATAGGAGCCTTTAATACTCCTTCATTGGATACTGTTTTGGACTTCATAACTGTTGCTATAGATCCCAAAGATGAAAGCTTATGGGCAGGAAGTTATGGGGGCGGACTTGTAAGTATATCTTCTACGAACCAGGTTAAAATTTATAAGCAAAACTCAAGTTTGCAGCCTGCGGTTGGCGATCCTAAAAGCTACCGTGTAAGCGGTTTAGCTTTCGATCAAAATAATAATTTATGGATCAGTAATTACGGTGCTCCGCAGAACCTTCATGTTAGAAAAGCTGATGGCACTTTCAAATTCTTCAGCATTCCATTCTTCCATTTTGAAAATGCAGTTAGCCAGGTTGTGGTTGATGATGCAAACCAGCTTTGGATTGTTAGCCCAAGAGGCAATGGCGTGTTTGTTTATAACCAAGGAGCAAATGTTGATGCGGTTAATGATGATAAGTGGAAATATTTTAGAGTAGGCAAGGGCAGTGGAAATTTACCATCTAATGAAGTATTTTCTGTTGCAAAGGATAAGAACGGTTTTATTTGGATTGGAACTGCTGCAGGTATCGGCATCGTTCAATGTCCTGAACAGGTATTTGAAGTCAGTGGTTGCGAAGCAATTTTACCCGTTGTGCAACAAGATCAGTTTGCAGGTTTTTTGTTTCAAAACGAAGAAGTAAAAACAATTGCTGTTGATGGGGCTAATCGTAAATGGATTGGAACACGCAATGGCGTTTGGCTGATAAGTGAAGATGGAGAAAAAATTATCTATCGCTTTACAGAAGATAATAGTCCGTTGCTGAGTAATGACGTTAAGAAAATTGCTATTGATCCGCAAAGTGGCGAGGTTTATATATCTACTTTCAAAGGCATCTGCAGCTTTAGAAGTACAGCTACTGATGCGCAGGTTAAAAATAATAAGATCTTAGTTTTTCCTAACCCTGTTCCCCCGGGATATAATGGCACGATAGCAATACGTGGAGTTACTAATAATTCCACTGCAAAAATCGCAGAGCTTAATGGAAGAGTAGTTTATCAAACAAGAGCACTTGGCGGACAAGCTGTATGGAATGGACGGAATTATAAGGGAGATAAAGTAGCAAGCGGAATTTATTTGATTCTTGTAAAAGATGATAATGGTGTAGAACGACAAGTAAGCAAAATTGTAATAGCAGGAGGAAGATGATACGAGCTGTAAAGCTGAAGTGTGCGACGCAACTGCTGTAGAATGAAGCAATGCTGTTGGTAACAAAAAAATAACCCGCAAAACCAAGGTGTGACTTATTTTTGCGCAATTCCTCAAAATGAACAACACACTACCTTCCAACGAGTCCATCCCGTCAAATAAGAAAAAGATTATTGTACTTGGTAGCGGTCCAAACCGTATTGGACAAGGCATTGAGTTTGATTATTGTTGCGTGCACGGTTTGATGGCGATCAAGGAGTGCGGTTATGAAGCTATCATGGTTAACTGCAACCCGGAAACAGTGAGCACTGATTTTGACATTGCTGATAAACTTTATTTTGAGCCTGTTTATTGGGAGCATCTTTGGGAGATCGTCGAACTCGAAAAGCCTGATGGTGTGATTGTGCAATTAGGCGGGCAAACTGCTTTGAAGCTGGCGCGAAAACTTCATAACAAAGGCATTAGAATTGTTGGAACGTCTTTCGATGATATGGACATAGCTGAAGATCGCGGTCGCTTCAGCGATCTGTTGAAAGAGCTTGAAATTCCTTACCCGGAATATGGCACTGCGCTTACTGCAGACGAAGCGATTGTAGTTGCAAATAAAGTTGGATACCCGGTGCTTGTTCGGCCGAGTTATGTTTTAGGCGGACAAAGAATGCGCATAGTTATTAATGATGATGAAGTTGAGACAGCTGTGATAAGTTTGTTGAAGCATTTGCCTGATAACAAAGTTTTGATCGACCATTTTCTTGATCGTTGCCAGGAAGCAGAAGTTGATGGAATCTTTGATGGCGACGAATTTCATGTAATGGGTGTGATGGAACATATTGAACCGGCAGGTATTCATAGTGGCGATAGTAATGCAGTTTTACCTGCCTTCAACTTAACGCCGCTTGTTATAACTACAATGGAATATTATTCTGAAAAGATTGCACGGGCACTAAATATAAAAGGACTCATTAATATTCAATTTGCAATTAAAAATGGAAAAGTGTTTGTGATTGAAGCAAACCCAAGAGCATCCCGCACCACGCCATTTATTGCAAAAGCTTACAAAATTCCTTACCTGAATATTGCTACAAAAGTTATGTTGGGTGAAGCGAAACTCAAAGATTTTACATTTGAAAAGAAGCTAGAGGGCTTTGCAATAAAAGAACCTGTTTTCAGCTTCGACAAATTTCCAAACGTGAGCAAAGAACTAGGACCAGAAATGAAAAGTACCGGCGAAGCAATCCGGTTTATTAAAGACTTACGAGATCCTTACTTCCGCATGTTGTACAAGGAAAGAAGTATGCATTTAAGCAGGTAGATTTTGTTCCAGGCATCAGTTTTTCATAGCATCATCGTTGCGTCGCATTACGTTCATCCGCAGAGCTGCTATTGAGCTTCAGTTTTAAATTTAAGATTTGCTTAGTATGTGTAGAGTGCACCAAACACTATCTTATCAAAACGACTGTTCCCTTCTCCTGCACACTTTTTTTAGTATCCCTGTTAATGTATTGAAGTGTCCAGATATAAGTTCCTGTTGCTTGTGGTAAACCATTTACAGTTCCGTTCCATCCTTGCTTCCAATCTTTGGTTTGAAAAATTAGTTGACCCCACCGGTTATAAATTTTAAACTCAACCTGTTCTGCTTTTATAGCGTTAAGAGGATGAAGAAAATCATTTAATCCATCTCCGTTTGGTGTAAATGCCGTAGGAACAGCAAGGAAGCAACTTGAATAAATAGTCATCGGCTTTGAAACAGTATTTTGACATCCATAACTATCAGTAACTGTGTATTGCACGCTGTAAGTAGTTTGTCTGTTGGGCTGAGAATACGTATGAGAAGGTGATGCTGTTGAGGCGGTACCTCCGTCTCCAAATGTCCATTTATGATTTATAATTTGCCCAACGGCAGTGCTGGTAAAAGTGATCGGTTCGTTAGGGCAGTTATCTTCAAAAGCAGTAAAGTCCGCCTTAAGGAAATTCTTTAACTCCACTTCTTGTGTTGTCGAATCTTTACAAAACCCATTGCTGACTAATAGCTTCACATTCTTCTTATTAAAGACCCTATATGATGCTTCAGCGGTTTGTTGATTGCTGGTTAGGTTGTCATCCAGGTTCCAGTTCCATGCATTAACACCATTGTTGCCGGGATGTGAGTATTGAACCAAATCTGTTGTACAACCATATTGAATATTATAAGTGAAATCAGCATTGACCGTGTCTTTTACTGAAAAGGTAACTTTGGCTCCCACAGGTGTTTCTTCGCCACACTCATTCAGAATTGTATTACCGTCAGAGCCGCGATTTAAGTTAATTACAAAAGTTCCTGCTTGCTCCAATGGTTTTGATAGGGTAAGAATTATTTCTTTAGTTACAGAGCAATTACCGGTAACGTTTGTAACAGAAACGGGATAAGATCCACTAATCGAAAAGTCACTTCCATCTGCAGCAATACTCGAACAAAGTACCGGCTTAGAAAGAACAATCTTTATTTTAGAAGTAGCACATTCAACTGGCG
>DASVST010000277.1:0-4276 GCA_036387965.1 Segetibacter sp.
CCTTGTATTTATTTGTTTTTTCCTTACAGAACGCCGGATTACCCGAACAGTTTCTTTGAGCAATATTTTATTTACCTGATCTCAATTGTACTGCCCTTTCTCTTCCTCAGTTGGATGGCAAGGGTTACCGAGAACCTGGTAATTAACACCTTTAAAAAGGAGCAGTTGGAGAAACAAGCGGTTCAGTCCGAGTTGTATTACCTCAAATCGCAAATCAATCCTCATTTCCTGTTCAATACACTTAATAACATTCACACGCTGGTGTACAAACAAGCTCCGGCGGCTCCCGATGCTGTCATGCAGTTGGCTTCTCTCATGCGCTACATGATCTATGAGTCAAACGCACCTACAGTACCGCTGACGAGAGAGATGGAGTATTTGCAGGATTATGTGAGTTTGCAGCAACTCCGGTATAAACAGTACGCTGTGGTGGATTTAAAGATTGAAGGAGCAACAGACGCTTGCCACATTGCGCCGCTGTTATTCATCCACCTACTTGAAAACGCATACAAACACAGCCCTACACGGCTCAATCCCGGCGATGTCAAAGTCAGGGTGGAGGTGAAAGAAGATACTCTTAACTTCAGCGTGCAGAACCCGGTGGGAAAAAATCCTACCCATAGCCTTGATGAACCCGGCGGTATTGGTTTGCCGAATGTTCGGAAAAGACTGGCTTTGCTGTACCCGGGCCAACACACTCTCGAAGTTCAAAACCTCGGCGAAACGTTTGCAGTCGTTCTCAAAATTCACGGTCTTCAACTACACCCTCATGAAAGAAAAGCTCACCTGCTATATAATTGACGATGAGCCACTGGCGCAGGAGATATTGGAAGAGTACATCACAAAGGTTTCTTTCCTAGAGCTGAAAGGGAGCTTTGTGAGCCCACTGGAAGCCGTAGGTTCTCTGAAAGAAGACAAACCCGACCTTCTGTTTCTGGACATCAACATGCCGGACCTGGACGGGCTCAGTTTCATTCCGATGCTGAACCCTAAGCCCATGATCATCTTAACAACGGCCTATGACCAATATGCGCTGAAGGCCTTTGAGCTGGAGGTGAAGGATTACCTTTTAAAACCGTTTTCTTTTGAACGATTTTATAAAGGCGTTCTGCGTTTGTTCCAGGAACAAAACGAAAAAATTGAATCTGAAAAGAAGGAGATAAAGCAAGAATCCAAAGAGCAGGAATATATCTTTCTGAAGGTGGGCCACCGCATACAGAAAGTGGCTACGGGTGATATTCTTTTCGTAGAAGGTATGAAAGACTACCTGCGGATTCATACCACGGAAGAGAAGATCATGACACTGCTGAACTTTGCCAAACTGGAAGAGTTGCTGCCTCCACAGGATTTTGTCCGCGTTCACCGTTCCTTTTTGGTGGCGATTGACAAAATTGACCACATCGAGAAAAACAGAATTCGGATTGCCGATCAGATCATCCCCATCAGTGACACCTACGCTGATGCCTTCTATAAAATGCTCAAAGGCTTTCAGTAGGGTGTTTCTTTCTTTATACTTTGTCCCCCTTCAACAATTCAGGCTATAGTTTTCAACTCAAATTTATATTTTGCTCTTATGGTTAATTGAACCTAACTTTTTCAATAGTCATAACTCCCTATATAATGCTTTGGTCAGACAAACCGGTTAATGCTGAATTTGGATCAAACAACGGAAAATTAACTGCTTGCACATCAATTTTAAAAAAAGGCATCTGCTGGTTCAATTCCAGTCCCGGCACCAAACAAAAAAAGCCTTGATAGATCTTCAAGGCTTTTTTTGAGAATGCACCAGAGTTGTTTTCAGAGGTTTAATTCATTTTCTTTTTTGCGTTGGTGTATCTATTTACCAAACATAATTGCAGAAGCACCTTTGCCTCCGTCTAATAAGACACCATCTGCAGAACGGGCCTGAAGTTTTTTTACCATGCCTTCGACATCCTCTTCTATTGAGTTGTTTACGAGTCCGCCGGTAACGAGTGATTTCCATTTAACTCCACCACTCTTTGTATTTACTACGGAATAATTTGTCATAGGCTCGTTCATTACAAACACCGGATATCCGCCTATTTTAGAAACACGACCGATTCCTTTGGTATCAGCTTTTGGATCATCCTTGAATGAAACTCCTACCATTCTTTTGCCGGAGCTGTAAATCACAGCATCTACCTTACCATTTTCTTTGGTCACCCTTCTTATAAACTGTTCTACCCTGTCTGAGATACTTTTGTTTACTAAACCAGCAGTTAATAATGATTCCGCTTTTAAGCCTGTACCAACATCAACTAATACATTGTAGTCTCTTAGAGGTTCACAAAGAATATAAGCTTCAACTCCGTTAATTTTTCGAACTCTTGCAAGCAGATCATCTGCTTTTTGTGCGAAAGTTGTTACTGTGAAAATAAGTGCCGTTAGGGTAAGGAAAATTGATTTCATTTTCTTTTTTTTTGATTTTAAAGTTGGTTGTTTAACAAAGGCAATTTAGGCAAATATTCAAATGAAAAATGGTGTAGCCTATACTTAATTTGTAGTAGTGTAGTGGTGTATCAAAGGATCCTTTCCTGTCATGATACGCTTATTACATTATAACGTAATCAGGAAATATGTCAATTATATCTAAGCCATATTTATCACAGCCCTATACGCGCTATTTACCACCTCAGTTATTTTATCAAAATCAAGTGTGTGTATCGTGTCTGATTTTTGATGATAGTTTGGGTTACGTACAAACGCTGTATCATTAATCATGAAAGCAGGATAATTAAATCTCCAGTAACTTCTTTGGTCTGACAAACCAGCTAATGCCGCACTTGGATCGGAAGTAGGAAAATTAACTACCTGCACATCAATGCCGGAATCGGTTGACATTAGCTTGTGTACTTTATTGTTGAAAGATGCATACTTTTCAATTCCTACTACCATAATAAAGTTTGCAACGTGAGGATATCGCTTTGCCAGTTCAGGCGAAGGGAAAGGCTGTGAATTTGGCTTGTCAGAAAAGTAGCCGATCATCTCGTAGCAGATCATTCCAATTACATCTGCTTTACTATCATACAAAGATTTTGCATGCACATAACTCCCCATAAATTCAGAACCAAAAAAAGGTGGTTCTTCAAGACAGTAAGAAACAAAATCTATACGGTAGTCGATTTCAGGTTTATTAGTAAAAACCATTCTCGCTGTTTCAAGTAGACCTGCCACAGCACTGGCATTGTCATCGGCTCCGGGTTGGTTACCTGCAACATCATAATGTGCACCAACAACTAGCCTTCTCTTTTTCTCAGGATTATAAGTCGCCATAATATTTTTGTACGTCTCTCCTTCTGCCAACCACGACTGCTCTTCGGGTGCTGCACCTACAGATGAAAATTCGTTTTTCAAATAGTCACAAACCCTTTCAAGAGTTTCAAGGTTCTGAAAATTTCTTGCCGGCTTTACCGAGGTTAAGAAATCTACATCATTATATAGCCGGTCTTTTTGAGCTTTCATAATCGTGTTATTAATTAATTGACAACGCTTCTCTATTTGCTTGTTGCAAAAGCCAGACCCATATAAATATTTTTCAAATACGTGAAGAAAAACTTAGCGTATCGGAAGTAAGTAGTGGGATAAAATCTTCAATTAATCATCTACACCACTTTCGCTTTCCTCAACTTTAAATGTGAATTTGAAACATTAGTATTTATGACTATGTCAATCTTATAGTTACTCAATGCTATCGGCATTTGCAATTATGCTAAACAACTACTATTCACTTAAGGCATGGCTTTTGTAAATGCCAATGCATATGAAAAGAATATTTATTAGCGCAATGCTTTGCTCGCTATTGTTTGCATGTAAGAACGATCAAGCCGGCGGCGCGAACGAAGAAAGTGATTCTGAAAAACCAGAGTTAGAAAAGAAGATAACTAAACGTGATTATAGCATTACAGCGGCTAATGCTTATAATGATATATTCCTTGATAGTCTTGCAATGGAAAAGTTCATTGTAGATGAAAAATTAAACGACACATTAATTAGAAGGATGCGCAGCTTTTATAATGCACGCAACTATCAATATGCATGGTTCGCAAGTGATGGACTAACAGAACAAACTCGTGCCTTCTGGAATCTTCATAGTTATCATACAACTGTAAATAAAGACACTACCTTAAACGACAAAGCGCTTCATAAAAGCATGGACAGGTTAGAACTGGAAGAAGAATTAAAAGTGTCTGCTTCTGATAAAAGCATCTTGAAAACAGAGTTTTTACTTACCGAGCATTTTATAAGGTATATGTTG
>DASVST010000278.1:0-6350 GCA_036387965.1 Segetibacter sp.
GTGCATGCCCAATCCACGACCAGAGATGAATCTCCTGGATAGCTTTGAGAAAATTCCTGTAAAGATATTTCCTACACCAAAAGAAGGATCTCATTTTGTAGCAACAGAAATAGCAGACTGCATTAAAGAAAGGACTTCCACCGGCCAGAAGTTTGTACTAGGACTAGCTACTGGCTCCACACCTATTAGCTTGTATGCAGAACTGGTTAAACTACATAAGGAGGAGGGCTTAAGTTTCAGAAACGTAGTCACTTTTAATCTTGATGAATACTATCCTCTGGAAAAAGATGCGTTACAAAGCTATAACAGCTTTATGCATCGCCATTTATTTGATCATGTAGATATTGATCCGCAAAACATCCATATACCAGACGGGGAACTTCCAAAAGAGGAAATTAAAAAACATTGTCAGCAGTATGAGCAACTTATAGAATCGTACGGAGGCATAGACTTACAGGTATTAGGCATCGGTAATAATGGTCACATTGGTTTTAATGAACCGGGCTCAAGTATATTTTCAAAAACAAGATTGGTAACACTCGATAACAGCACACGAATTGCAAATGCCCGCGAATTTCAAAACATATCACAGGTTCCGAGGCTTGCAATAACGATGGGTATAAGTACCATTTTAAGATCAAAGAAAATAATGCTTATGGCTTGGGGAACAAAAGCTCCTGTCATAGCAAAATCAGTTGAAGGACAAGTAACAGAACAAATACCTGCAAGTATATTACAACAGCACAATGACTGCACATTTGTAGTTGACGAGATTGCTGCACAAGATCTGACTCGGATAAAATCTCCATGGCTCACCGGTGATTGCGAGTGGACTCCTGACATGATAAAACGTGCGGTAGTTAACATGTCGCTCAAAACAAAAAAACCTGTTTTAAGTCTTACCACTCATGATTATAACGAGAACGGTGTTGGTGATCTATTGGTAGAAAAAGGTGATGCATATGAAATAAACTTACAGGTATATTATATGCTTCGCGATAGCATTACAGGTTGGCCTGGTGGCAAACCTGGAGCTTACATACCAACACACCCTGAACGAAACGATATACAACCTAAACGTTGCGTTATATTCTCCCCTCACCCGGATGATGATATCATTAGTATGGGCGGTACTTTTATGCGTCTACACGACCAGGGACATGAAGTGCATGTGGCATACCAAACAAGCGGAAACATTGCAGTAACAGATGAATTCGTTACAAGATTCCTCGACTTTGCTGTAGGCTTCGAAGATATGTTTGGTATCGATAATCATAAAAGCGAGGAAGTACTTTCCGAGGCACAAACGTTCTTATCTCATAAAAGAAAAAACCAGGTAGATACTCCGGCAATTCGGTCGATAAAAGGCTTGATAAGAAGATGTGAAGCAAAGGCGACCTGCCGGTATGTAGGATTAACAGATGATCGGGCACATTTTCTAAACCTTCCTTTTTATGAAACAGGAACTATTGAGAAAAAGCCCTGGACGGAAGATGATATAAAAATTACAATTGAACTACTTCGCAAAATAAAACCCCACCAGATTTATTGTGCAGGCGATTTAGCTGACCCCCATGGAACACATAAGGTTTGCCTTGATGTGGTTTTTGAAAGCTTATACCGTTTAAAAGATGCAGGAGATGAATGGCTGAAAGATTGTTGGGTTTGGCTTTACAAAGGCGCCTGGCAAGAATGGGGTATTGATGAAATAGAAATGGCAATACCAATGAGTCCCGACCAGGTTCTAAAAAAGAGGTTTGGTATTTTCATTCATCAATCGCAAAAAGACATGGTGCCTTTCCAGGGAAGTGATAGCCGCGAGTTTTGGCAGCGAGCTGAAGAAAGAAATAACAATACCGCAAACTTATATGCGCAATTAGGTATGACGCAATATGCAGCAATGGAAGCGTTTGTAAGGTGGAAGTTTTAGCTTTTGCATTCAGCTGTAGTTCAAACCATCAAGCTTCGTCGCACATCTAAACAACAAAATGTTTAGTAACAAAAATGAGCTATATGAACTATAGCTCTTTTCTTTTTATTCAAGTCTTTTACTGAACATCAATTAAGTCGACCTCAAAAAACAGAACACTGTTTGCAGGAATACCTGGTCTTCCGTTACAGCCATAGGCGAGTGCAGAAGGAATGATCAATTTTATTTTGCCACCCGCCTTTACCAATGGTATTCCTATTTGCCAACCTTCAATTACCTGATTCAAAAAGAAGGATATTACATTAGAAGATTGATCGAATTGTGTTCCGGATAGAAGTTTACCAGTATAGGTAACAAAAACTTTTGATCTGAGTGTTGGCGTTGTTGTTCCGGTACCTGGACTTAGAATCTCATAATATATACCACTATTATGCTTTACGACGTTCATACCATTTGCTGTTGCATAAGTTTTTATTTGATTTTCCTCTGATGCAGGCGCAACAGGTGTGCAAGCCTTGTCTTCTTTAAAGCATCCGCTACACGAAAAAATTAATAGACTTGCAAAAATTAAAAAATACTTCATTCCTGAATTGTTGTTTTAGTTATTCTACTGACTGTTTATTGTGTCCTCTTGCTGCATTGTTTCGTTCTTTTTTCTTGCGTTCATCTCCAGGTATCTTTGCTCATTCATTTCCCATTGGTGTCTCTTGTAAAAGATAGAACAAAAAATTGCTATAATTAGTATTCCGATAATCAATACCATTGGGCTAAATTGACTATTTGCCACCATATTGGCTCTTTTATACCAACCGGTAAAAAAATTCAATAAAAAGGCAACTCCTGCTACCAAAGCTATCGGAACTACAAAACGAAATTGCTGAAAAAAGCTTTTCTCAGATTTTCTGTTACGTTCCCAAAAATCTAAAAACTTTTTTTCATCTGTTGTTAGCATTGCGCAAAGGTAACATCAAAAAAGGGTACATTGCAGCCCTGCTTTTACAACCTATAGCTACTACCTTTGCATAAGTTGTTTTAATCAGTTGAACAATAAATTGCATAACAAAACTTACGTGCGTGAAATTTGATGATCTTTTAGCCCAGTACCTCTACGAAAAGAAATCACTCCAACTACAGGGCATTGGCACTTTCGAACTTGATAAGAATGTAAGTCTTCCTAACGAGCAGGATAAACAAGTTTATTACCCTATTGAAGGTCTTACTTTCATTTATAATACTAAGGATGTAACCAATGAAGACCTGGTTACTTTTCTTGTAAAAAAGCTTGGAAAAATACAACCGCTTGTAAGATCCGATTTGGATTCTTATCTATCCAACATAAAGCAATTTATCAATATAGGTAAACCCTATACTATAGAAGGTATAGGCACTTTACACAAAAACAACCAGGGCACTTACGAATTTACTCCCGGTAATTTCTTGCCTGTTAAAGAGGAGTTGTCACCTAAAAGAGAATCGGGCGAACATTCGATACACCCTGCAGAACGCAGACCGAAAAGATCTAAAGGTGGTGGTGGAAAAGGCTTAGCACTTGCACTTGTTATCATTGCATCATTAGCTGCTTTGGGTGGTATTGGCTGGGGCGTTTATACTTTCTTCTTAAGTGATGAATCTTCTGAAGTTACAACGGACAGCACTCAAGATGCATCCCCATCAAATGCACAATGGGATAGTGCCGCAAATAAAAGCAGAACTGATACTACTCAAACTTCCCCCACATCAGACAGCGTTAAATACAAGATGGTGTTTGAAACAACACCAGTAGCCACAAGGGTTAATTCCAGAACAGCCTTTTTACGCAAAGAAGGAATGACCATTGGCGTTGACACTTTAAGATCAGAAAATGTTGTCAGATATAGAATGTATGTTCCGGTAACATCTCTGCCTAGTGATACAATAAGAATAAAAGATTCGCTTTCCCGGATATTCGATCGGGCTATTAAAGTACAACGTTATTAGCTTAGACAAAACGACAAAGCCGGAAGAAGTTTTTTCCGAAAATTGATATAAAAAATCCCGCTGCAATTGCAGCGGGATTTTTTATATTCTCTGATTCGAAAATCAATATTAATAATCCATTCCACCCATTCCACCTGGCATTCCACCCGGATGTGCATGACCAGCAGATTTAGGTTCAGGCTTGTCAGCAACAACACACTCGGTAGTTAATAACATACCTGCGATAGATGCAGCATTTTCAAGCGCTACACGGCTAACTTTAGTTGGGTCAATAACACCGGCAGCAAATAAGTTTTCATAAACTTCAGTGCGGGCATTGAAACCAAAGTCACCAGTTCCTTCTTTAATTTTTTGAACCACTATTGAACCTTCGATACCGCTGTTTATTACGATCTGACGAAGAGGCTCTTCAATAGCACGTCTGATGATCTGAATACCTGTTGTCTCGTCTTCGTTTATACCTTTTAGATTATCTAAAGAAGCAATAGCACGAACATAAGCAACACCACCACCAGGTACAATACCTTCTTCAACAGCAGCTCTTGTTGCATGTAATGCATCATCAACTCTGTCTTTCTTTTCTTTCATTTCAACTTCAGTAGCAGCACCAACATAAAGTACAGCAACACCACCGCTTAGTTTAGCAAGACGCTCCTGTAGTTTCTCACGATCGTAGTCAGAAGTTGTATTTTCAATCTGAGATTTGATTTGATTAACACGTGCAGTGATATCTTCTTTTTCACCTTTACCACCTACGATAGTTGTGTTGTCTTTATCAATTGCAATGCTATCAGCTTGTCCTAAGTAAGTAAGATCAGCATTCTCAAGCTTGTAACCTTGCTCTTCGCTAATTACAATACCTTTTGTTAGAACAGCTAAATCCTGTAGCATTTCTTTACGACGATCACCAAAACCTGGCGCTTTAACAGCAGCAACTTTCAATGTACCACGTAGTTTGTTTACAACAAGAGTAGCTAATGCTTCTCCTTCAAGATCTTCAGCGATTATCACTAACGGACGTCCGCTTTGTGCAACTTTCTCAAGAATATGAAGAATGTCTTTCATTGCAGAAATCTTCTTATCGTAAATAAGAATGTATGGGTTCTGCAATTCAGCTTCCATTTTTTCGCTGTTAGTAACGAAGTATGGAGAAATGTATCCGCGATCAAACTGCATACCTTCAACCACATCAACTGTAGTATCAGTACCTTTTGCTTCTTCAACAGTTATTACACCTTCTTTACCGACTTTCTGCATTGCCTGCGCAATCAGCTTACCGATTGTATCATCACTATTAGCTGAGATCGTAGCAACCTGCTCAATCTTACTGCTGTCGTTACCAACCTGCTGACTTTGAGAGCGTAAGTTTTCAATAACAGCAGTAACTGCTTTATCAATACCACGCTTAAGATCCATTGGGTTTGCACCTGCTGCAACATTCTTCAAGCCTTCAGTTATGATAGCCTGTGCAAGAACTGTTGCAGTAGTAGTACCATCACCTGCTATATCAGCAGTTTTAGATGCTACTTCTTTCACCATTTGTGCACCCATGTTCTCGATTGCATCTTCAAGTTCAATTTCTTTAGCAACGGTAACACCGTCTTTAGTAACTGAAGGAGCACCGAATTTCTTTTCGATAACTACATTACGACCTTTAGGTCCAAGAGTTACTTTAACCGCGTTAGCAAGAGTGTCAACACCCTTCTTCATTTTGTTGCGGGCTTCAATATCAAAAAATATTTGCTTAGCCATTTTGATTTTAATTTGAGAATTTAATAATTTGAAAATTTGAGAATTGAAAATCAGAAGTAGCTAACATTTTCAAATTAGCACATCTTCAAATTTTCAAATTTTATACGATTGCTAAAATGTCGCTTTCTCTCATAATAAGATACTCGCTTCCTTCTACCGTTATTTCGGTACCTGCGTATTTGCCATACAATACTGTGTCACCAGCTTTTACAGTTACTGGTTCATCTTTTTTACCAGGACCTGCAGCAACAACAACACCGCGTTGTGGTTTTTCTTTTGCAGTATCAGGAATGATGATACCACCTGCAGTTTTTTCTTCTGCGGCAGCAGCTTTTACTATTACCCTATCGTGCAAAGGGGTAATGTTCAAATTTTTGTCAGCCATACGTATAAATTTTATTTTTTGTGTTAAGTAATTAAACCTGCAGCCCCTTCATCTACTTTTGTGCCAATGAAATCTTAAAAGTCAAAGTTGCAGGATTGAACTCTAATTAGTAGGCACAAAGCATATTTGGCAGTACCGTAGCAATCTAATGGTTAGGCAGCGTTGATGTGTGACAAAATTACACTGCCTAAAAACTTATTCAGTTAATTCTCATAAAGCATTTTTCTGAAAACTGTATTTAAGTATCTTCGCCGCCCAAACAAAGTTCTTTAGGAGAAATAATGATTAGCAGAAGAAATATTAGAG
>DASVST010000279.1:0-2151 GCA_036387965.1 Segetibacter sp.
TTCGGCGGAAGGATATATTGCTGTTTCACCCTTATCATTCGCTGCAACTATTATGGCTATTTCTTTTGCTATATCTACTTTCTTTTCCAGAACTGATGGTGCTTCAAATGCTTTAGCAGCATCAGCAATTGAGTCTATTACCTGAACCCCACGCCCGTCGTACCCTCCTTCACCTACCTTATGAACTGCGGGTAAATAAGTAATAAACTTCTTTACTTCCTCCGCGCTATGTGTTATAACAAAGTCAGGCGAAGGAATTTCGTTCGATAAGTAAAATCGCTTTTGTAAAATCTTATCCTTTATCGTTCTGATAACTTTAGCAGACGGATAGACTTTCACGCCTTCACCTTCAAGTTTTTCCAAAGCATCAACATTAACGGCCTCAATTTCAATTGTGATAGCATCAAGCCCTTTGCCGAAGTTGTAAACATCATCATGAGATTGTATATCACCCAAAACAAAATGGTGGCAAAGATGCGCCGAAGGACAAGCAGCATCATTTTCTAAAATAAATGTTTCTACTGGATAGTTAGCTGCAGCTTGTAACAGCATTCTACCTAATTGACCGCCACCTAATATTCCAACTTTCATATGCGGCGAAGATACCATTCAACCTTGTGAGCAGGAAATTTTCTACCTTTGATTTATGAACCTGTTACCTAATTATCATATCCTCATGAGTACATTAGCCATGGATTCGGTTGATTAATGTTGCCCAAAACATTAATTCACCTTAATTAATCTAAAACATGGAAGCCTTAGTAGCACCACTAAATACAACTAATAAACAAACCGATTTTCTGCCATTAGAAGGAACCGATTACGTAGAGTTCTACGTTGGTAACGCAAAGCAGGCAGCTCATTATTATAAAACAGCCTTTGGATTTCAGAGTGTAGCCTACGCCGGTCCTGAGACAGGCGTGAAGGATAGATGCAGTTATGTAATTCGCCAGAACAAGCTAACTTTTGTTTTAACCACATCACTTCGTCCTGATAATGAAATTGCCGATCATGTTTATAAACATGGTGATGGTGTAAAAGTGCTTGCATTAAAAGTAAATGATGCGACCACTGCATGGGAAGAAACAACTAAGCGAGGTGGCAAAAGCTGTCTTGAACCTGTAACACTTAAAGATGAAGAAGGTGAAGTAGTAATGAGTGGCATACATACATACGGTGATACAGTTCATTACTTTATTGAAAGAAAAAATTACAGCGGAACATTTATGCCGGGGTTTAGAAAATGGGAGAGTAGCTATAATCCTGAATCGACCGGTTTATTATATGTTGATCATTGTGTAGGAAATGTTGGCTGGAACCAGATGAACCCATGGGTGAAGTTTTATGAAGATGTACTGGGTTTTAGAAACATACTCACTTTCGATGACAACGATATATCTACTGAATATTCTGCACTGATGAGTAAGGTGATGAGCAATGGAAATGGTTTCGTAAAGTTTCCAATCAATGAACCGGCAGAAGGAAAAAAGAAATCGCAGGTAGAAGAGTATCTTGAATTTTATAACGGGGAAGGAGTGCAGCATGTTGCAATCGCAACAAACAATATCATAGAGACCGTAAGCGAGCTACAAAGGAGAGGAGTGGAGTTTTTAAAAATCCCCCCAAGCTATTATGAAACTGTTTTAGACAGGGTTGGGCATATTGATGAAAACCTGCAACCACTTCAGCAACTAGGAATTTTGATCGATAAAGATGATGAAGGATATCTTCTCCAAATCTTCTCAAAACCTGTGCAAGACAGACCAACTTTATTTTTTGAGATAATCCAAAGGAAAGGCGCAAAAAGCTTTGGAAAAGGAAATTTCAAAGCATTGTTTGAAGCCTTGGAAAGAGAACAGGATGCACGGGGCAATCTTTAAGATGTGAATAACGTTAGTGAGATATTATTTTTATTTACTTTAACGGGCAACACCGTTTTATAAGGTAAGTTTCAAATATTTTTACCCTCATGAAAGGAATATTTCTAACACTCCTCACTTGTATTGTATTCTATTCTGCACAGTCTCAGCTATCGTTTGTTGATCTGCAAAAGAGTTACCCAAGGGTTGCTTCTGCAATCAAGCAAAAAGAAGATACGCTCAGGCAACAATTTATCTTAGCCGGATTACAATGGCCTGTAAAGCAAATGTA
>DASVST010000280.1:0-1906 GCA_036387965.1 Segetibacter sp.
TTACAACCATTTGAGCAAAAAGAGTTTGTTCAATATTTTATGCCGTATAGAGAAGTAGGTGTTGTAAAGAATGCAACAAAGGAAGCTGTAGTCAACATTGAGTTGTTAGAAAAAACGGCTGAAATAAAATTATATGTTACAGCGCCTTATACTAAGCTCAAAGTCGCATTGTTTGAAAACGACAAAGAAATATTTTCAGAAGTAATCTCTTCTTCTCCTGAAGCACCTTATTTACGTACTGTTGTGTTAAATGATACTATCGTTGAAGCACAACTGAAATTAATTATTACCGATTTAGATACAAATAAAGAACTGGTAAGCTATCAAAAAGATGAAGAGATTGAGCACGAAATTCCGTCTCCTGCACAACCTGCAAAAAAACCTGAAGAAATAGAGAATAATGAACAGCTGTTTTTAACAGGACTGCATTTAGAGCAATACAGGCATGCAACATATGTAGCAACAGATTATTACAATGAAGCATTGCGAAGAGATCCTAAAGATGTAAGGAGTAATAATGCAATGGGAGTTTGGTATTTGAGACGTGGACAGTTTGTGAAAGCAGAAGGATATTTTAAAAAAGCTATTGCTACTTTAACTCAGCGCAACCCAAATCCGTATGACGGCGAGCCATATCACAATTTGGGATGGGCTCTAAAAATGCAAGACAAAAATGAAGAAGCATATGGTGCATTCTTTAAAAGTGTTTGGAACGATGCATGGCAACATGCAGGCTATTTAAATCTTGCAAGAATTGCATGTATAAAAAAAGACTTTGAAGAAGCTCTGAATCTAATTGATAGTGCATTAGTAAAAAACTATCACAGTCATACAGCAAGACATGCGAAAGTTTTCATCTTGAGAAAGCTCGGTAAAAAAAATGAAGCACTAAACCTGATCTCTGAATCTTTGAACATTGATCCCTTCAACTTTGGCTGCTTATTCGAAAGCTATTTCTTGTTTACTGCGAGTGGTGAAATAGTAAAGGCCCAATCCTCATTAGAAGAATTGAAAAAGCTTAGTAGAAATTGGGTTCACAATTTTATCGAATATGCATTTGATTATGCTCATGCAGGCTTGTTTGAGGATGCTTCGGCATTATTAAAACTACAGTTACAAGATTGTGATGAGCCATACCCAATGGTCTACTATTATTTAGGTTGGTTTGAGAGTAAGTTGGGCAATCATCAACAAGCATTAGAATACTTTAAAACAGCTTCTTCTTTAAGCTCAGATTTTTGTTTCCCAAACCGTATAGAAGATGTTCCTGTTCTACAAAAAGCAATGGCGTTGAATACACGAGATGCAAAAGCACCTTACTACATAGGAAATTTCTGGTACGATAAACGTCAGTACGAGGATGCTATAAATTGTTGGGAGAAATCAATACAAATTGATGATAGTTTAGCCACTGTACATCGCAACCTTTCGCTTGCTTACTACAATAGATTGAAAGATCCAATTAACGCACTCTCCTCGTTGGAAAAAGCATTCATGCTTGATAAGAAAGATGCAAGAGTTTTGATGGAGCTTGATCAATTATATAAAAGATTGAACACTCCTCACAAGCAACGATTAACGTTACTAGAAGAACATATTGCATTAGTAGAATCTCGTGATGATCTTTACCTCGAATGTATTACGCTGTACAATCAATTAGGTGATTACGAAAAGTCAAAGGCATTGCTTGCAACTTATAGGTTTCATCCCTGGGAAGGTGGCGAAGGAAAAGCTATTGGACAATTTTTAATTTGTCATTTAGAATTAGCGAAAAAATCTATCAAGGAAAATGATTATGCTGAAGCATTAACATTGTTAGATGCTGCAGAAAATTATCCATCAAATCTAGGCGAAGGAAAATTATATGGAGTTCAGGAAAATGATATCCTTTACTTAAAAGGAATTG
>DASVST010000281.1:0-19062 GCA_036387965.1 Segetibacter sp.
AGCAAGTCCAAAGGTTACACTAAACGAGTGCATCTTTGATAATATCTACGATGTTGGAATATTGAGTCTCAACAGTAGCATTACAGCGCGGAACTGTCTCATAGCCAACTGCGGAAACAATATCGCGTTAGGTGGTGGTGATTATAACTTCACTCACTGCACCGTGGTAAGCTATGCCAATTTTTACCTCGACCATAAAAAGCCCGTCCTATTTTTGAGTAGAGCTGGCAGTACACTAAAAGCAAACTTTAGGAACTGTATTTTCTGGGGTGAAGGTGGAACAATAGACGACGAAATTGTAGCCGACACTTCAGTTAGAGCTACTGATCTTACGTTTGATCACATTCTTTACAAAGCAAAAAAAGATCCCGTTGGAAACTTTATTAATTCGAACAAAAACACACCTCCTTTGTTTGATAGCATAAACACGAGTAGGCGGTACTTTGATTTTCACTTAAAAGAAAATTCTTCGGCTCGTAATAAAGGAACGTCAGTTTCGCTTGTGCAGTTCGACTTAGATGGAAAACCAAGACCCGGCACTTTGGCAAACCCACCCGACCTTGGTTGTTATGAAAAACAATAACAGCGGTAAGGTTTTTGAACATAAACTTAAAACAACCATCATGCGTATTTTACTTTTGTCTCTAATTACTTTGGCAGCCTGCCATACAGCTAAAAATAAAGGATCTATGGAAACCTCCACCAAACAAGCTGCACCTGCAACTCAACAAACAAATACAATTCATAAGTTTAAGGTTCCTTCTATCGAAGGAAAAACAATAGACTTTGCTTCTTTCAAAGGAAAGAAAATACTTGTTGTTAACACGGCTTCAAAATGCGGTTACACTCCACAATACGAAGGTTTAGAAAAATTATACAAAGAGAATAAAGATAAACTGGTAGTTGTAGGCGTTCCGGCAAACAACTTTGGCGGACAAGAGCCGGGGACTAACGTAGAAATTCAAGAATTTTGCAAAATCAGGTACGGAGTAACTTTTCCCCTAACGGACAAGGTTGAGGTTGTTGGCGATAACACTCATCCTCTTTACAAATGGCTTACTACAAAAGAGCAAAATGGCGTTTTAGATGCGACAGTTAAATGGAACTTCAATAAATTTTTACTCGACGAGAACGGGAAGCTGCTTGAATATTTTCCAAGCAAAGTATTACCAACAGGCGAGGAAATAATGAAGTACCTCAAGTAAAATCGCACCCAACAATATTTTAAAAAGCCTGCACTCGCAGGCTTTTTGTTTTGGCAGAAATCTATTCATATTATCTTCGCTGCAATGTTATTTAAAGATGTAATTGGGCAATTCGAAGTAAAGCAACACCTGGCAGAAATGGTTCATCAAAACCGTTTAAGCCACGCATTGTTGTTTTTAGGTAAAGAAGGTAGTGGCGCACTTCCACTTGCATTAGCCTTTGCTCAATTTCTTGTCTGCGAGAAAGTAAATGGCAAATCATCCTCTAACCAAGGTCCATCTCTTTTTGGTTTTGATGAACCAGCCGCGGCACCTCGAGTTTCTACTTTACAAGATAGCTGCAACGAATGCTCGGCTTGCAACAAAGCCCGCCAACTTGTTCATCCAGACCTTCACTTTTCTTATCCGGTTGTTACTAAAAAAGCAGGAGAGAAGCCTAAATCAACAGATTACATAAGCGAATGGAGAGAATTTGTATTACAGTCGCCTTACGGAAACGCCTACGATTGGCTTCAATTTATTGGCGCAGAAAATAAGCAGGGAAATATCACCGCAGAAGAATGTAACGACATAATCCGCCAGCTGAGCCTTAAAAGTTTTGAGAGCGAGTACAAGATCTTACTGATGTGGCTGCCCGAATATCTTGGCAAAGAAGGAAACAAATTGTTGAAGCTGATCGAAGAACCTCCTGCAAATACGTTATTCATTCTGGTTGCAGAAAGCGAAGAGCAAATCTTGCAAACCATCTTGTCCCGAACGCAGCTTGTTCGTATTCCTTTGCTGTCAACTAACGAAATAGAAACTGCGCTAATAGAACGGACGAATACTCCAGCCCAACAATCGCGGCAGGTTGCCGGAATAGCAGAAGGCAATTACCATGAAGCGCTTCAACTTCTGCAACATGCTGAAGAAGACTGGCAAGGCATCTTAAGAGAGTGGCTGAATGCCTGCCTTAAAGCCGGACCTGCAGCGCAGGTAAAATGGATCGAAGAAATGGCGAAGATGGGCCGTGAAAAACAAAAGCAGTTCCTTCGATACTTCAATCACCTACTCGAACAGAGCATTCGCATTAGAATAATGGGAGCCGAAAACCTTTCGTTAGCCGAAAACGAACGTGATTTTGCCCAGCGATTAAACAAGATTGCAGGCGTAAGTCAGCAACAAGCGATCATAGAAGAGCTTGATAAGGCTGCTTACTACATTGAGAGAAATGCAAATGGTAAGATGTTATTTCATGCGTTAACCATTAAGTTACTGCACATTATACAAGATAAGGTCTTGGTTTCAACGTAGCGTCCGTAGCGCCCCTTTGTAATGTATTCTTAAACCGCCTTCGCCTCCAACCATAAATTAGCATTGTTACTAGTAAATCATTATTTTTGGTTTGAGAATGCTTGTACAACCATTTGGTTTGCAAGCTGAAGGGAAAGAAAAGAGAATAATTTTGGGGTGAGCATTTGTGCAGAATGGAGCTTTTTGTTGCGTCGCACTCTTCAACTGGATTATCGCTTATCAGCATTTTGGTAAGCAAAATATATAGTCAGCTTAATAATTACGAAGCTGCGTAGAGTTCTTCAGTACCGATTTATCGGCACGGCGCATTCAAAGAGAAATGATCCCCGGAAACCGGCCTCTTAATTCTTCCCAATTTATTTATTAATTATTGCTCGTAATCAACTATCGATGAAGCAATTAAACTTATAGAAATGGGATGTGGAAGTTGTGGAACCGGGAAGCCTAATGGCTGCAAAAGCAATGGAGGCTGCAGTACAGGAGGTTGTAACCGGATGAACGTACATGATTGGCTAATGAACCTGCCTTTTAGCGACCCTGAAAGTACCTGCAAAATTGTTGAGGTAAGTTTTAATAACGGAAGTCGTAAAGATTTTTATCGCAATCCAACCTTACAATATTTTGAGAAAGGCGAAGTGATAACCGTTGAAGGTGTCAGTGGTTTCGATGTTGGTGAAGTTTCACTTTCAGGAGAATTGGTTCGGGTACAAATGAAGAAGAAAGGCGTTGACGAGTTTGCCGCCGATATGAGAAAGATCTTACGTCGTAGTACCGAATCTGATCTCAATAAACTGAACGAAAACAAGCCTCGCGAAAAAGAGATCTTAGTTCGCAGTCGAGCCATAGCTCGCCAGTTAAATTTAAACATGAAGCTTGGCGAAGTAGAAATACAAGCTGACGGTAAGAAAGCAACCTTCTTTTATACCGCAGACGACAGGGTTGATTTTAGAGAGTTGATCAGAACTTACGCCGGTGAGTTTAAAGTAAAAGTAGAAATGAGGCAAATTGGTGCTCGCCAGGAAGCAGGAAAAGTCGGCGGTATCGGAAGCTGCGGACGTGAACTATGTTGCGCTACCTGGCTTACAGATTTCAAAAGCGTAAACACTACTGCTGCAAGATATCAGAACCTTTCAATCAACCAGACTAAACTCAGTGGTCAATGTGGAAGATTGAAATGTTGTCTTAATTACGAGCTCGATACTTATTTAGATGCTTTACAGCACTTTCCTGATAACGCAGATGTAATTCATGTTACAAAAAGCCCGGCTTACCTCGTAAAGAAGGATATTTTCAAAAACTTAATGTGGTATACACTGCCTGACAGCAGTAAACATTATCCTCTTACAATTACCAGAGTTAAAGAAATTCAGCGCTTGAATGCGCAAGGGCAAAAGCCTGATGATCTTGAACCGGTAGAAGTTGTTAGCAGCAAGCCTAAAGAAGTTGAACCTGAATACGTTGATTTAGTTGGTCAGATAAGCCTGAAAACTTTAGAGAAGAATGACCGTCGTCGTAACGAGAAACAATCTCGTGATAACCGCGGTGGTGGCGGAAACAGGAACCAGCCTTCAGGCAACAGACCTACACAACAAGGTGGACAGCGAAATCCAAATCAACCACAACAACAAGGAAGTGGACCACAGCGCAATCGTCCTGCTCAACCACAACGTGGTCAGTCGCCACGCCAGGGCGAGGCACCAAAAAATGCGCAAGGTGGACAGCAGCAGCAAAGAGGACCTGCACAACAGGGTGGACCAAGCAGACCACCACAAAATCGACCTCAACAACAGCGGCCACCGCAGCGACCTCCTCAAACCAGGCCGCCTCAGCAGCCGAGAAATAATCCTCCGGCGGAGCCGAATACATAGACAAAAAGCCTCTCGATTGAGAGGCTTTTTTGTTGCAACTACTTTTCAGTTTTACGTATGTACTTGCTAATTGTTGTTGTATTTACAATCCATAGAACAATTAAGATAAGAACGGCTGCTATAGCAGTATAGTAAGAAAGCCACGGACTTACATCCATATTTTGGCTCTTTAAAAAGCGGCTAAGAAACCATTGCCCAACTGCGACAGCAACCAGAGACAAAACAGTTATAACCAGGTTGCCAGGCATAAACTGCTTCAGCAAAAAATGTTGTAGTTGTTTAGGAGAAGTACCTAACGTGATGAGCAAATTGATCTCTTCCTTCGCTGAAGAAATCGTGAGCTGTATAAAAAGGGTGAACACCAATATTGCAAACAACAGCATAATTGCACCGGTAACCCATGATGCACCAACTATTGTGTTTACGATTTGTCGATACTTACTAAACCTTGTTTTATCAGCATCAGTGACTAATGCATTTTGTTGTAAAAACTTTACCATTTCAGGATTTCCGGGATCCTTTGTTTTTACCACCACTCTTGATGGCTTTGATTGTTGTTGCGCTCCAAATCTTTTGTTCGCCCACTCAAGAAAGTTCTGCGGAACCAGTACAGAAGATATCCGATCACTGAAACCTACAACTCTTCCTGTAAACGGCACTACTTGTCCGCTGCTTTGTATGTTTATCACGATCGGAATTGACATGACCATTCCTTGCGTTAATTGCATGAGGCTTTGTGAAGGCGCAAATCCGAAGTTGTATAAATCTAAAAACTGGTTAGGAACGATCAATGGTATTAGAGTCGAGCCTTCATTCCATTTCCAATCCTTACTCGTCACATCAATAAACTCATCAGGAACACTTTCGAAGAACAGGTCTGTGTAAAAGGGGAATCTGTCGCTGGGGCTTTGAGCGGAAACTTTAAACTGGCTCGATGATAACCTGCCAACTGACTCAATATAAGGTTGGCTCTTCAACTTATTTATTTCATCATCACTCAAAGTATTACTAACAGTATTCCCATCTATTTTTTTGTTGATGACAAGAAAGTTGGCAATACTATCCTGGTTTGTTTTCCCGTATAAAAGTTCATTATAGTTAACCTGTATTTGTACTGCTGATAAAATTAATAGCAATGCAATTGTAAGTCCCGCTCCGGCCATAAAGAACCTGCTTCTGCCAACTCCACTCCTGATTATTTTTTTTAATAATTGATTAAGCATATTGTAATGTTATGCTGTTTGTGAGGACACAAACAGTGGCATTCCGCCTGTGCTTCTGTGTCCACAAGCACAAAGCCTTTAATTTATAATATGTATTTATTAGAATAGGCGAAATTATCATCTTCATCAAGCTCTGTAAGTACAAATCCTGCATTTCTTTTCTTGCATTCCTCTGCAATTAAAGCAGCCGCTTTTTTAGTATTTGCAATATCAAGATGACTGAAAGGTTCATCTAAAATGAGCCATGTAAAAGGTTGGACTAACGCTCTTACTATAGCAATTCGCTGTTGTTCACCATAACTACATACACCAGCTTTTTGATCTAAAATATGATGTATACCTAATTGTTTAGCCATAGCATCGATAACATCTGCTTCATAAAAAGGAGTTTGCAATACACGATTCAACTCGATATTTTCTCTTGCTGTTAAGTGTTGAAATAAACGCAGATCCTGGAAAACTACACTTACAGTATGTTGGCGCATTTTTGCAAGTTCATCTCCACTAAGACTTATTAGGTTTTTGTCTCCCCACAAGACTTCACCGGTATAATCATGACGAACTTTATATAAAATATTAATGAAAGTAGTTTTACCCGTGCCGCTTGGAGCTTTGATCTTAATCCACTGTTCAGGCTCAAAAGTTCTGTTTGTATTCCAGATATCAGAAGCACGATCAGCAAGCTTATCTTTTAGCGGTATTGGAACAAGGTTGCGGAGTTGTATTTGCATATCCTGAATAAAAATAGAGGTAAAAAATCACACATGAGAAAACACCAACTAAAAAGGTTGCCAAAAATTTGACAACCTTTTTAGTTGGTAATTATAAAAATTTATTCAGTACCTGTAGAATCTAAAGTAACGCTTCTTGGAGCTGTAACTCTATGTTTCTGCATACTGCTTCCGGCAGCAGCCATAAACTTTAATAGAGAAGTCAGACTGTTTTCCTTATTATCTGTCATATTTACTTCAAAGTGTCCCTCGATATGCTTACCGTTGAAATTTTCTGTGTAGCCTCTTATATTCTTAAAAGTGTTTTTAGCAATTGCTAATGACTCAGCACTACTTGAATCAGGAGGCATTGTATTCATAATTCTTTCAAGATCTACAAATCCAGCAGAGGACTTTCCCTTGAAACCATCAAGTAAGTTTTGATCAATGTTTGACTTAGCTGTACCTGACCTGTATTGGCTTACCAACATGCTATCAGACGCAACTAAAACGTTCTTCTCATCAACAGAAAGATGGTACCCCATTTTGCTCAGTACAGGGCTCAACTTGTATTCATTACCAACTTTAACTACCATTTGCTGCTCAACCAGTTTATCAAATAATTTGTTCATCTGTGCTTTATCACCTACGGGCATATTCAATAATATCTTCGTTCCACTCATATTAAATGCCTGTGCTGGTGAGTCTGATGTTGAATCTACATTGCGTGGAAATGTTTTGAAATTCATATCAGAAACAACCAAGGCAACGTCGCCTTTTACAGCTTTAAGTACATCCTGTAAAGTATAGTTTGCGCCCATTGTACGTGTAAGAAACTGATCAACAAAACCACCAACTTCTAAAAACCTAACAACACCGTTTATAAATTCAGGGTTGAAAGAGGCAACAAAAAACGCATTCACATTATTAGAAGGATAATTTCTTACCATGTCAAGATTAACCGCAGAGCCGGTATGTTTTTCTAGTATTTCACCCATTGCTTTGCTGGTATATGTTTTACTATCCATCACGATCTTTCCATCTTCAAAGTTTAACGTAGCAGCACTATAACTATTCTCAGTAAGCTCAGTTACTTTGGGTAGCGGAACCGGGATCATTGCAGATGAACCTGCATGGTTCACCCATAAACTGCCGTCAGCTTTTTGTCCTGATAGATCTCTAAATTCAGCGATAGAAGCCATTGATTCATCCTCTTTCAAATTAAAGTAAGCTGCCATCTCAGCCTTCACATCGTGCTTAACCTGTGCTTGAACCGGCTTAACCTGGATGTCGTTAGAACCGCTATCAAAACGAGGCGCAACAACAGTTTCGTTATACGTCATAAATATAACTACTTCTTTGCCCCAGGCAACCATATTATCTCCATTAACTGCATAAGAAAAATCCTTGTCTTTTGTTACCTGCGCCGTCGCATCTTTTTTCTTTAAGTAAGCTTCAAATTTTGCGGCATCTTTAAGTCCACCAACTGCGGCAAACACAGAACTCTCCGGCTCCATACTCATTTGACCACCACCTTTCTGTACCACAGAGAGGTAAATGTTTTCATCTATATCGATACCTGAATTCTTTAAATCCTCCCACTCTTTCTTTCCTTTCTCCAGTGCTGTATCACTATTGCCAGTTAGAGTTTTGAAAAAATTCTCCAATGTAGCCTGGCTCTTTACCAGTTTATCCTGTAATGATTTGGAATTGATGGTAGCAACAACAACTGCATCTTTTGGTATAAACCTGGTTTGTTTAGGAGCAGAGTTTTTACACGAAGAAAACAACGCAATTGCAACAACAAGCAACAGCGATAAACGAATTAGAGGTTTCATGATCGGGGTTTTTATTTATATGACGAATATAATTGTGTTGCAGCAAACGGTTAAAACTATGTGACGAACAGGCAGTTGCCCGTGACAAACCATCTGTTTACGAAGTGAATATAACATCTTCAGGAGAATTTATGAAAAGTACTTTGAAGTGCAAAGTAAGAAAAATACATTTACAAGCCTTGTTAATTCTAATTTTTAAAATGATTAGTTTTTGTAGATGTTCATATTCAAGAATGCAGACGTGTTCAGTTGTGGATTTCACAAGTACCTCCTGTCGTTGTAGAATTGTTCTACTGCTTACCCTCAACGGCAAACGGCAAATATCGTGAGCTAAAATGAGTAGCGGATATTAAAGTTCAGATAATTTGTGTTTCTGTAACCACCAAGAAAGTTGAGATAGCCTAAGTCAACATAAACTTCCCTAAATGGTTCATAAGAAATCATGAGGTTTATTCCAAACTTTGCAGTTTTATCTATCCTATTATGTCCAACAAAGCCAACTCCCGCATTTGCCCCAACGTAGAATTTGTTTATAACAGGATGGGAGTACCCTGTCAGAAAAGAAATGGTTTTCGAGTATTCACCATTTTCATTTTGCTCTAAACTTCCATTGTATTTTGGATGAGTAAAGGCATCATAATTAGCTTGCAAAATATTGATTGAGCTCTTATTCTTTAAGGTATACCTAAACCCGCCACCAATTCTCCATCCAATGTTATTTCTAATGTCAAGCGAACCCGTTGGTTTATTTATACCGGGCATAACATCGAATCGAATCTTTCTATTTTGTGCAAAAGCACTAATACTCAAACACCATATAGAAGTAATTGCTAAGAGCGTCTTCATGAGGTGTTTTTTTATTATAAATTTAAACTATTGTAATCACTGTCGCTAACTATCGAATTAATGCCTGGTAAATTACTTCGTGAATGTTTGAACGCACATTCATCTTAAGTAGCCTATCAGGATCACCGCCGTTTGGTGCTACCCTATTGGATAGGAAAATATATAGAAGCTTATGCTTAGGATCAGCCCAAACACCAATGCCAGTGAAACCGGTATGTCCATACGTTTCAGCCGATGCACTAAGTGTTGGGTATGGAGTTCTTCTTGTAGCGTTATCTTTTTCAGGTTTATCAAATCCTAAACCACGGCGGCTAATGTCGCTGCTGTATTTGGTAAAGAAATCAATTGTTTCTTTTTTGAATAACCTTACGCCGTTCAATTCACCCCCATTCAATAACAAAATATAAAGCTTTGCAAGATCGTATGCATTACTAAATAAGCCAGCATGACCAGCAACACCACCGAACATAGCGGCACCGGGATCATGAACATCACCCCTGATTTGCTGTTGCCTAAAAAGCTTTTCCTTTTCGGTCGGCGCAATGGTGCTGATCGGATAATGATCTCTTGCCTTATAAGATGTGGTTACCATGTTTAAAGGCTCGTAAAAAGTTTCTCTTACGTAATCTTCAAGTTTTTTACCGCTCACAGCTTCCACCACTTTTCCTAAAAAGATAAAGTCATTGTCGCTATATACATATTTTCCCTGCGGACTTAACGGACTCTTAAGGATTCTATGGTACATAGTATCTTCCCAATCCTTCCGCATGTATAAATCTTCTGCGACTCTTATTGAAAAAACCTCATCCTGTTTTTTGGAATAAATAAGTGGGTTCGGTGTACCTGATGAAGTATCAATCGTTTCCTTGTAAAACGGAATCCAAGACACAAGTCCTGCCTGGTGAAGTAAAATATTTTCGAGTGTTAAAGTATCTTTATTCGTACCCCTTACCAATGGTAGATAAGATCCAAGTGTTTTTTTTATATCAATCTTTCCCTGCTCATACAGCTTCATTATAGAAACTGTTGTCGCTGATGTTTTAGTAACAGAAGCAAGGTCATAAATTGTTTCTTTGTTTAATAATTCTGTGCTGTCGTAATTAGTATAGCCATACGACTTGAAGAAACCAACTTTACCATCTTTTGCAACTAAAACAACACAGCCAGGCGCCGCCTTCTGTGAAATAGCATCCTTTGCTATCGAGTCTATAGCCATAAGTTTTTCACTGTTCAAGCCAATACTTTCAGGAGTAGTTAACGGTAGATAATGATCGTAGCTTATCCCAGTTCCAAACTTCAGTTCATCTGTAACGGTAACCGGTAGTTTCCCTTTAGGCAATATTTTTCCCTGCAATAGATCAGCGGCTGCGTGTTGTGTTATCTCATCATCTTCATAAGCGGCCACGAGGTTTGGTGCTTTTGATACATTTTTGATTGCATAAGGATTACCAAAAACAAACGTAACCGATGGCATATTCTTCTGCAACTGGTTTACCATCTCTATAGAAGAAACACTTAGCCCGAAGTTATTTGCAGGGCGTCTGCTAAAATTGTGCATGCCAATAATTACAACATCATACTTCTGCTCTAAAGTTGATGCAAGCATGTTTACGGTTCCGCGGTCTTTCTTATAATCAAATGTGTAAATGTCTGCGTTGTAGTCTTGCTTCATTCTTCTTGAAAAAGCATTACCTGTGCTATCCTCTCCAATACCCATGTACGCGACTTTTGTTTTCGAAGGCAAAGGCAACATTTCGGGATGCATGTTTTGAACAAGTGTAAGTGCATTAGCAGCGAGTAGTGTGCTAATTTTTTTTGTTTGGTCGTTTAAATCTCTTGTAAGTCCCGGAAGTAAAATTGGCTTTAGCTGGCTTAGTCCAAGATCATATTTTGAACGAAGTACCTTTTTCACTTTTGCATTTACATCATCCCATGAAAGTCTGCCGCTATCAATTGCACCAATGATTCTTGAAATACTTCCCGGCACATCACCTGGTAAACACAACATGTCATTACCAGCAATCAAAGATTGAACAGAAGCTTCTCCCGCAGGATAGAACTTTGTAACACCTTTCATTTCTAACGCATCAGTAAAAGTTAGTCCCTGGTAACCAAGTTCATTTCTTAAAAGCCCTGTTACGTTTTTATATGATAAAGAAGTTGCCTGGTTTTTTATAGTATCGATAGAGGGGATGTATAAGTGTGCAATCATCACACTGCCAACACCAGCTTTAAATATTTCACGAAAAGGATAGAGCTCTAATGAATCTAATTGCTGGCGGGTTTTATTAATGATGGGAAGATCATAATGCGAATCAACATCAACATCACCGTGTCCGGGAAAGTGTTTTGCGCATGCCATCACACCAATGTCCTGCATTCCCTTCATATATTGAACACCATACAATGCAACTTTATATTTGTCTTCGCCAAAGCTTCTATCATTAATTACGGGATTGTTTGGGTTGTTGTTTACATCAACATCCGGTGCGAAGTTTACATGTATTCCTAACCTCTTGCATTGCTCACCAACTGCACGACCAAACTGGTATACAAGTTTAGCATCAGGCACTGCACCAATCATCAACTGTCGTGGAAAATTTATCACGCTATCTAATCTCATTCCTAAACCCCACTCACCATCAATTGTTATCATTAAAGGAGTTTGCGCTAGACGCTGATAAAAGTTTGTAAGATTTGCTTGTCGTACCGGCCCGCCTTGAAAAAAACATAAGCCTCCAACATCATATCTTTTAATTAGATCAGTTACTTCGTCAACATGTTTTTGTCCGAGATTACTGTGTGCTCTTATGATCATCAACTGGGCAATGCGCTGCTCTTTTGTTAGTGAGTTGAAAACACTATCAACCCATTGCTGCGCTGGTAAATTGCTTTGCTTTTGGGCAAAAGACATTATAGATATAAATAGAACGATTACAGAGGAAACAATAGATTTCTTCATATGCAAGGCTTAGAAAATTATTTCACAAGTTAATACAAAACACCGTTTGAGGTTCGTAAACAAACGTGAAGGTGCCGGTGAGAAATCGTGAGAATGACTGCGGCAAGAACGAGTTTACGAAAACAGTTCTTGCAAAACAGCCAGGCTTTTTATTTCACCAAAATCCTGTATGTGAAGGGATATATAGCTTTGATAGACTTGCAGCAACTCCTGTTTTAAACTTCTGTTTATATGAATGTTTTCAAGATCGTTGTAAAAGTTAATCGCTAATATATCTGAAGTTGTTTTCGCAAGAACACCTTCTATAAAGTGCGGGTGAAATGGTCGTTCAGAAATGAATTGACCTTCCTGCAGATCGAGGATGGGAGTTTGATTTGTATATTCTCCCTGTATTCTAAAACCCAACTCACCGCAAAGGTGGAGGGTAAAATACAAAGGCAAATTACCTGTGAGTGTTGCGCCGCCTTTGTCCAACTGTTTTAAGGTGTCTTCGACAAGATGAAACATAGATGGATTTGCTTCGGGTTGTTTCAACGATCGCTGCATCATTTCAACAATGTACATGGCAACTGTATTCTTTACTACATCGAACAATACATGTTCGTATAAATAACCCCATTGATATTCTTTGATGTAGTTCAGGTTTTTGAACTCGTTGTGGTAAACAACCATGTCGAGCATGGCCGCTGGTTGAAAGAAAATGCCTTTCCCTGAGCTCTTTTTTGATTGTTGCCTTACGCCTTTTACAATGTAAGATTGTATTCCAAACAGCTCAGTATACGCGGTAGTAATTACACTCGTTTCGCCATACTTGAGTGTTCTCAGAATTATACCTTTTGTTTTGTGGGTCATAAAATGCTCGCTATACGGAGCAATCAAAGGTAGAAGGTTTGATGAATGCGTTAATGCAAATAAAACGCATTCGTCGTCAGAACGTTTAAGGTAGAGTGTTAGTGCTCAAGCCGCATGGCTTCGTTATTGCAACAGGACTCCACCCGCTTGTTTCCAAAACTGCTTCGCAGGTTTTTGGAATGCCTTCGCATAGCTCGGCCCTCAACCGGCTGATGTCCTTTATGCAATAACTGTTGTTAAAAACATGTAGAATAGGTAGGACAGATAGCATAATAGTTGCTTGCCTTTGCACAAACAGCTAAACTCCAGAAGTTAATTACTTCTTCCTTATCTCTATTGTTTTAATAGCATTGTTTTGCTTGCTTCCTTCAAAGTCATGAACTAATATCATGTTGCCCCATGAGAACATATTTGAGGCTTTGTCTTTAACGCAAGGAGTTAACGTTGGTTCAAAATATTCAGTTATCATCCTATCGATCTTTGAAGATGGTCCGCTTATGTAGATGCTGTTGATGATGTTTTCTGCTGAACCTGTCTTTTTCATGAACGAGAGCCTGACCATTGAAGTCTTAGGATTACCGCTGTAGTAGGCGTAACCTTTATCTGCCTTGTAAGGTTTTTTCAAGTCGAAGTCGAGGTACTTTTGAATGACTTTTTCTATGGCTGAAATATCGGTTGCCGGTTGCCCGATCCAGTCAATACATTGAGCATTTGCAAATGCAGGCAACAGGAATAAAAAGAGGAAAAGCTTTTTCATGATTTTAATTTTAAATCTCTTTATTATATGCAAAATGTGAACCAGATGAGGTAAGCTGGAAAGTTGAAGAGTGCGACCCTTCGGCTTCGCTCAGGTTAAACTGCTACTCGCTCTGCTGCCCATTGTGCTGCTTTTGAACTGAGCGTAGCAACGATGATGCCCGGAGCTTTGCCGCCCAAATCCAAAGAAAACCTACATAGGCTTTACCAGCAGCGGAATAAGGAACCAGCTAAAAAGTGAGATAAGAATAATAGCAACTATATTCATTAACAAGCCAGTTCGTACCATGTCTTTTAGCTTTATGTGTCCGCTTGCAAATACAATAGCATTTGGCGGAGTGCCCATCGGCAACATGCCTGCACAACTGGCGCCAAGCGTCATTGGGATGCCTAACAAAAGTGGGTTCATCTGTAAGGCATCGGCGATACCTGCAATGACAGGGGCAAAAACTATTACCTGTGCAATATTGCTCATTACCTCGCTTAGGAAAACTGAAACCAGTACAATGACTAAGACTAAGATGAAGCCCCCGCTTCCTGAAAATCCTGCGATCCAGTTGCCCATTAAAGCGATTAGCCCGGCTTTTTCAAGTTGATTTGCAAGGGTGATCCCTCCACCGAACAACAAGAGAATTCCCCACGCCATTTTACTTGTATCGCGCCAATGCAGAACGAACTTGCTGTCGCTTTCTTTTTCGCCGCTTGGTGTTAGAAACAAACACAAGGCTCCAAAGATGGCGATCATTGTGTCGTCTAGTTTTACAAGTCCGAGTTTGTTGATCAGATCTTTTGTGATCCATAAAGTGGCGGTCATGCAAAAAATGATGAGAACCTTTTTTTCTGCGATTCCAATATTACCGAGTGCTTTAACCTCGTTATGTATGAGTTGTCTGGTTGAAGCGCTTGAAGCAATTTTATTGGGATACATCAACTTTACCATAATCCAATACAAAGCGAATAAAAGTATAACCGAAAGGGGAAAGCAAACAAGCATCCAATCTGCAAACTCTACTGTGTAGTTGTACTTTTTTTGAATAAAACCCACAAAAGCAACATTCGGTGGCGTGCCGATTATCGTAGCGATTCCACCAATGTTCGATGAATAAGCAATGGCAAGCATCAACGTTAAGGCGAAGTAGTCGAAGCGTCCTTCACCGGTATGATTCTCCTTCATTACATGAATTACAGATAACGCGATTGGAAACATCATCATTGTCGTAGCGGTGTTACTTAGCCACATGCTTAGAAAGCCTGTTGCAAGTATAAACCCCAGAACTATACGGTTTCCACTTGTGCCGGTGAGCTTAACAATATTAAGAGCAATGCGGCGGTGAAGGTTCCATTTTTCTATTGCTAGTCCAAGCATAAAACCTCCCATAAATAAAAACACAATTGAGCTTGCATATGGAGCTGCAGTTTCTTCGATTGTTGCCACACCAAAAAGAGGAAATAAAAGAAGAGGAAGTAAAGCAATAACCGGCATTGCCGAAGCTTCGGTCACCCATAAAGTAATCATCAACGCGCCGATTGCAAGTACTTTGCATGCCTTTGCGTCAAGACCAAAGGGATTAACTAATAAGAAGAAAAGAAATATTACAACACCTGCTAAAAGGGAGAGCCAATACTTTCGATGCTTCATAAAAGTAAATAGGAGGAAAGATAAATATTTCTGTCAGTGAACAAAGCTTTGGGAGGTTCAACTATTCAAATGTACTATAGAAATACGGCGTCTTGGCTTCGAACTCCGCACTACATGTATCAACCATTTTGTATGAACGAACAATGCCGAGAGCTTTACGCTTTTCATACACCTGCTCTTCTGTGCAGTTTCGCATAATGCGAGCAATCTGTTCATCACCAAATCCATTCTTTTTTGCTTCTTTCAAAAGTTCGGTTGGCAAACTTTCTAATGTATGATGTCCTATCTCTTTTTCGATGTCGCAGATCTTTTGAATCTGAAATAGAAACCATCGATCGATTCCGGTGGTTTTGGAAATAGTGCTAACAGTAACACCTTGCATCAAGGCATCTTTAATCCTGAAGATGCGATCCCACTTTGGTGTTTTAATATATTCAACAAGCTCATCGGTCTTCATTAAACTCTTGCCATAATAACCCAGACCAACAGCTTCATTCTCTAAACTTTGACAAGCTTTTTGGATCGCTTCTGTAAAGCTCCTTCCAATTGCCATTACTTCGCCAACGCTTTTCATTTGTAATCCTAATGTGTCATTTGCTCCTTTAAATTTATCAAAGTTCCAGCGCGGAACTTTTACAATTACATAATCAAGTGCAGGCTCAAAGTATGCTGAAGTTGTTTGTGTGATCTGGTTCTTCAATTCATCAAGAGAATAACCAATCGCAAGCTTTGCAGCGACCTTCGCAATGGGGTAACCGGTTGCCTTACTTGCTAAAGCTGATGATCTACTTACACGAGGATTTATTTCGACTGCGATCAATTCTTCCGTGTCAGGATTTAAAGCAAATTGCACATTACAACCTCCTGAAAAATTACCAAGGCTGCGCATCATTAGTATCGCCTTATTACGCATTTCCTGGAAAGCTGTATCGCTCAACGTCATAGCAGGCGCAACAGTTATACTATCACCCGTATGAACTCCCATGGGGTCAAGGTTCTCAACAGTACAAATGATTACCACATTATCTTTCTGATCACGAAGTAATTCAAGTTCATATTCCTTCCACCCGAGTACAGCTTTTTCTACCAACACTTCGCGCATGGGCGATGCGGTTAATCCACGCTCCAACGCATCATCCAAATCATCTTTGCTATGCACAAATCCTCCACCTGTTCCGCCCAGGGTAAATGATGGGCGAATCACCAATGGAAACCCAATCTGCTGTGCAAATTCTTTTCCTTCCAAAAGGCTGTTTGCAACTCGACTTGGAGCAGTAGGCATTCCAATCTTCACCATTAACTGCCTGAACTTTTCGCGATCTTCCGCGGTATCAATTGCAGCCACATCTACACCAATCAGGCGACAATTATATTTCTCCCAAATACCCAATTCGTCGGCTTCTTTACAGAGGTTCAGAGCGGTTTGTCCGCCCATAGTTGGTAGCACCGCGTCAATTTTATTCTCTTCAAGGATTTGTTCAATGCTTTCAACAGTCAATGGCAGCAGGTAAACTTTTTCTGCCATCATCGGATCCGTCATAATAGTTGCAGGGTTACTATTGATCAGGTAAACTTTAATACCTTCTTCCGCAAGACTGCGTGCAGCTTGCGACCCGGCATAATCAAACTCACAACCTTGTCCGATCACAATCGGACCCGAACCAATAATCAAAACTGATTTTAGCGATGTATCTTTTGGCATAGTAAAACAAATTGAGCAAATGTAGTTCTCACCTATGAAAGTTTGACTTAAATTTTAGTGTACTTTGGTTACCACTTTTTGTTTTCCATAGCATCATCGTTGCGTCGCACTCGTGTACATTTGTTTGTTATGGCAGCTATGGCTAAGTAAAAAATAAGTTCAGACGAATGAAGTCAAAGACACTCGCTATATTATATTTTACGCTGTCCATCATCGTCACGTATGTTTTCATAGACTGCAATCCTGTTTATAATTCATTTGATTTTCAACTAACAGCTTTAACGATCGCAGCAATTGTTTGGGGAATACAAGTTGCAGGCGCATTTATTTACCTGAAAGCTTTAAAATATGCATTCTTAAGAGAAGCGGGCAAGGTTTGCTTTTTGGGTTCGGTAAGTTTAATGGCTTCAGTTCTTATTAATTATTTCTTCACATTTTCAGTTGATGTGCAACTTAGAATATCAGCAGCGAATATTCTAATAACTGTTATACTTATGGCAATTCTCTTTGCAAAGTTCCTGAAGATACTACGACTTCCATTCACATGGCTTGTAGTTTGGCTTATCTGCTTATGTATTGCAGTTCCTTTGCAAGCAAAACTTGTGGGGCTTTGGTAAGGTTTTTGTCTTTTCCCACTTCAACATATACACTGAAAGGACATGAAGCATTTGATGAAATTATTTTTACTACTTCTTCTCTCACCAATAAACATATACGCCCAGGTTTTTTCTCAAAAAGATTATCCACAAGGTTATTTTAGAAACCCAATGGGAATTCCGTTACAGCTCAGCGCCAACTTTGGAGAACTCAGAACCAATCATTACCACATGGGTTTTGATATTCGAACAAACCAAAGAGAAAATCTTCCTGTTTACTCAGCGGCTGAAGGTTACATAAGCAGGGTTAAAATTGAGAAGGGTGGCTTTGGCAGAGCAATATATATTACTCATCCGAATGGTTACACTACATTGTATGCGCACCTGAACGAATTTAATAAAGAGCTAGAAACCTATATAAAAGAACGACAGTACCAAGATGAGCAATGGGAACAGGATAGAGCAATACCGAAAGATTTATTTCCTGTTACTAAAGGACAATTTATCGCCTACAGTGGCAATACCGGTGCATCAGGCGGACCACATTTACACTTTGAAATTAGAGATACTAAAACAGAAAATAATCTCAATCCGTGGTTATTCAACTTTGCACTTCCTGATAATATTCCTCCATATTTATACGCGTTGTATTTATACGATAGACGCTACAGCACATACCAGGTTAATCCCACACGTGTTGGTATAAAAGGATCAAAAGGTGCTTATACGAGTGTTTTAAATGAAGTTGTAGTTACTACACCTGAATTTAGCTTTGGTATAACCGCGGAGGACAAAACAAACACCTCACCGTTTCTATTTGGAATTTACGAGGCTGAGTTTTGGTTAGATGACTCTCTGCAATCTGCATTCAGGATAGATGATTTCTCGTATGGAGAAAGCCGCTACATCAATGGAAGCATCGATTATAAAAGCAGGCTCACAAGTGGAAGATATATACAGCACCTAAGCCAACTACCCGGAAATAACATCAGCATCTTTTCTTCTCGCACAAGTGATGGAGTTATTTTTTTAAATGATACTTTAATACATAATGCATTAATCAACTTAAGAGATGCAGCAGGCAATACAACTTCACTCCGTTTTAAATTAAGGTACGACTCATCGAAAAAGACTGATCTTTTCTTTACTGCAAACAGTATCCCTTTACAACCAAATAAAGAGAACGAGGTTAAGCTTGATGACGTTGAAGTTTTCTTTACAGATAATTCTTTTTATGATGTTGTGCCCTTTGTGGCAAGCAGTCAACAACCTACAGATACACGCATCGTAAGTAAAATACATCAGCTACATAACTATACAGTACCCGTACACGATAGCTTTACTGTACGAATAAAGAGCACGACCAACATTCCGGATTCATTAAGAGGTAACGTGATAGTGCAACTGATGACGAAGGGTAAAAAAGTTGCAACTAAAAATGCATGGAATGGAGATTGGATGCAAGGAAAGTTTCGTGAGTTCGGAACGGTTCAACTAAGAATAGATACCAACCCTCCTGTACTACGTGCCTTAGGCTTTGGGAATGGAAGCAATTTAAGCAAAGCAAGGGCC
>DASVST010000282.1:0-2229 GCA_036387965.1 Segetibacter sp.
ATCCAGCGGAAGTTGCGTGGAGTGGAATTGCTAAGTGATGGTGACGGGCAGCCAATCAAAAAGCTAACTGAATCTGAAATCTTGGATGAAGAAGAATAACTTGGCAATCTAAAACCATAATCAACTGCTCATGAAAATCGAATCTGTTTATATTAAAAACTTTCGTTGCTTTAAAGAAGATACTATCTATTTTGATGACTACACTTGTCTTGTGGGAGCTAATGGAGCTGGGAAATCGACAGTGTTTAGTGCGCTTCACGTATTTTTTCGACATTACAAGGATTCAAAAACTGATCTAAGCAAATTAGCCGAAAGAGATTTTCATCATAGTAACATTAAAGAGCCCATAATCATTACTGTAACTTTTGTTGACTTAAGCTCCCAAGCACAAGAAGATTTGAAAGACTATTATCGGCACGGCAAATTGGTCGTTACCGCCCAAGCAGCTTTTGATATAGAAAGTCAAAGGGCAGAGGTGAAACAGTTTGGAAGTCGGCTTGGAATTGAAGATTTCAAAATCTTCTTTCAAAAGGAAAAAGAAGGTTCGAAGGCAGCAGAATTAAATATTTGCTACAATGAACTCCGGGAGAAATATCCAACCTTACCAAATGCAAGCTCAAAAGACGCTAAAATAATTGCTCTAAGGGAATATGAAGCTAGTAAACCAGACTTGTGTTTGTTGATTCCTAGCGAAGACCAATTTTATGGAGCAACTAAAGGGAGTAATCGATTAGCGCCACATGTTCAATGGGTATTTGTGCCGGCTTCAAAAGATGTTACGGAAGAAGGTGAGGAATCAAAGAATTCTGCCTTAGGCCAACTCCTACTTCGGACCGTTCGTTCAAAAGTGAACTTCTCTGACAAACTAGCTGATTTAAGAAAACAAACCAATGATGCTTATAAGGATCTATTAACGGGGGAACAACAGGCGCTTGATACAATTTCAACATCATTAAAAACTAGACTATCACAATGGGCCCATCCAAGCATTAAGGCAGAAGTAAAATGGAAACAGGACCCGGAAAAGTCGGTAAAAATCGAAGAGCCGATTGCAGGGGTTCAGATAGGTGAACGGGGGTTCGAGGGTGAACTATCACGCTTTGGACATGGTTTACAACGCTCTTATATGTTTGCATTATTACAGGAGTTAAATACTCTCAGTGATGAAAATGCACCTACTCTGATATTGTGTATAGAAGAGCCGGAGTTATTTCAACATCCTCCCCAAGCAAGACATTTAGCTTCAACCTTGATGGAATTATCTTCAAGCAATTCACAGGTAATGATTTGCTCGCATTCGCCACTGTTTATCCCAAAGAATTCATTTGCTAACGTTCGTATTATAAAAGAAGAAGGACAACCGTGTTATTCAATAAACAAGCAATTATCATATAAAGGTCTTTCAGATTTGTTAGCGTCTATTGGTAGTAAACCTATACCAACCAAAGGCGTTGTTGCTAAATTATATCCATTCCTTAGCCCTAGCATTAATGAAATGTTTTTTTGCAAGGTGCCTGTCTTCGTTGAAGGAATTGAGGATGTTGCTTATATAAAAACATACCTTGACCTAACTAATCTTTTTGATGACTTCAGAAGATTTGGTTGCCACCTTATTAATGCAGATAAGAAAAGCAACTTGCTAGAACCTCTTGCAGTAGTCAAGCTTCTAAAATTGCATGCCTATGTAATTTTTGATTTTGACACGAATGTTACTAAAGACGAACATATAACACAACATAAAAACGATAATAAAAAACTACTAGCTATTCAAGGCCATGAAAAGCAGGATGCATGGCCTGATGCTCATGTTATAGAAAGCAATCTTTGGGGCTGGAAAACTAACATGGGCATAGGGGTACAGCATGAAATTCTAAACTGGGAAAAATTCTACAATGAAGCATGCCTAGAGTTTGGCAATGCTGCGGGGCTACATAAAAATCCACTTGCCATCGCTCGGACATTAGAAATCGCCTGGGAGGCTGGCGAACAATCAATAAGTTTAAAAAAGTTAGTAAACCAAATTATTGCTTTTGCTAAATCAATAATTCAGATCGAAACAGAAATAATTATTGAAGAGAAGGCTACTACAGTCAGTACTGTCTAAAGTAATACTAAAGTTTATCTCAAAAATACCTTAGTAACATGAGGATGGCGGCGAGGTAGATGAAAGCTTGGAAGTTTTCCAGTTTTCGTTCCCAACGCACAAGACATCGCCTAAAGTTTTGCAGC
>DASVST010000283.1:0-2817 GCA_036387965.1 Segetibacter sp.
AACAGAAAATTTATACTTATAGGCAATACATATAATGGGGTGTGTTCCAGCTCCTGCTGAAACTTTTCGAGTCTTACTGCATCCTTCTCCGTAGTTAAAATTATTTTCTTCTTCTCCTCGATCTCTCTATACTGATCGGTTATCTTTTTTAGATCGTCTATTGTAAAGATATGATGATCTGTAAACAGCATTTGATAATACGCTTTCGCGTTATCACTTATGTATGATTTTAGCGGTACCGGATTAGCAATACCACACACCAGTAATACTTCTTCACTTACGCTTAGTTTCCTTTCTTCTTTAGTTATAATATGATAAGGTGTTTCATATTGTATGCAGGTAAAAAATACCTTTTGATGCGGCAAAGGTTTAATCTCGATTATGATTTTTTCTTTATCAACAACAGTCAAGTTTGAAGGGCATTTGGTTACTATAATTATATGCGCTCTTTTATAAGATGATCGCTGGTCTCTTAAATCGCCTGTGGGCAGAAAAAAATCTCGTGTAAATAAATCATTACATTCTGTAAGTAAGATATTGAAGCCGGCATGAATGGCTCTATGCTGAAATGCATCATCTAAAATAATCACCTGCGTATCAGGACGATCGTGAAGCAACTGTGGAATGGCGACAATTCTTTCTTCCCCCACAGCGACTGCAACACCAGGAAATTTCGAGTGAAACTGCATTGGCTCATCGCCTATTTCTAAAGCCGTTGTATTAACACCGGCAAGCGCATAGCCTTTTGTTTTTCTTTTATAACCACGGCTTAATGTAGCTACACGATAATAATGATTTAATGATCTAATGAGATATTCCACCATTGGTGATTTGCCTGTTCCTCCAACAGATAAATTACCTACACAAATAATCGGCAGGTTAAAATTCACCGACCTGATGATCTTTTTATCGAAAAGTAAGTTCCTGATGATGACAACCAGCCCGTATAATAGTGAGAAAGGGAAAAGAAGAATCCTAAATGATTTAAGGAGATAAAAATTAAAATTCATATACTTTCCCTGGGGTGATGCAGTAATTTAAAGGTACATCAAATTGATTGGTATCACTGACGTGGTCGACAGCTTCAAAGTAAGATAAGCCTACTATACGAACATTCTCATTACAGTCTTTTAAATAGCGATCGTAGTATCCTTTACCGTAACCAACTCTAAATCCTCTTTCATCAAAAGCAAACAAAGGAACCAATACCAGGTCTATATCTTCAGGTGCCACTTCTATTCCATTAACGGGTTCTGTAATTCCATAGCTATTTTCTTCTAACACAGTATCATCATCAACTAAAACGGCTTTCATTGTATTAGATGATGGATCAGTAACAGGATAGCAAACCTGCAAGCCCGGAATTAGGTGAGAGAGGTAACGGGTAAATAAGTGGGTGTTCATTTCTCCCCTATCGTCCATAGGCCAAAAGCTTAAGACAATCTGAACATCTTCAAAAGACAAACGCTGAAACTGGATCAACAAAAGGTCGTCGAGCTTTGATCTTTCGTTTTCAGATAAGGCAAAACGCTTTTCTTTATATATGTGCCGGAGCTCTTTTTTTGTCATTAGCTTGTTTGAAATAAAGTGCAGATATGCTACTTATAAAACTATGCCGTAATGAAAGTTGATCGCTGGCAGATGAAAGTTGACAGATCTTTATTGATCGGCCAGGATATAAGTGCGATTATTTATTAATGAAGAATGAAAAGACGGTGGTACCATAGTTTCTTTGAAAGCTGAAGCCGTCAAATTGTTCATAGTTATTTCGTGGTGTATGCTCCAGAACAAAATACCCATCAGGAGCGATCAGCTTTTTACTAACGATGATTTTAGGAAGCTCATCAATTGTACCCAAAGCATAAGGCGGTCCTGCAAAAATGAAATCGAATTGTTCAGTACAAGCAGAAAGAAAAGAAAATACATCAAGCCTTAGAATAGTGCAGTTCTCAATCTTTAGCATGTTGATGTTCTGGCTGATAAAAGCATGCATTGTGGAATCCTTTTCTACTATCGTTAGCTCACCTGCGCCTCTTGATGCAAGCTCATAACTTATACAGCCGGTTCCGCCAAATAAATCAAGTGTTTTAATGTTTTCAAAATCCATGCGACTGTGAAGGATATTGAATAAGCCTTCTCTTGCAATGTCTGTTGTAGGTCGCGTATGCGGCATATTTGCAGGAGGATTTATTCTTCTGCCTCCGTACTTCCCTGAAATAATCCTCATTGTAGCAACTTGAAAAAAGGAGTGAAATAATGAGACGGATGATTTGAAATATCTAAATTAGGCACAGTTAAATCTTCAGTGCTGATGTTTTTAAAATAGGTAGCCAGAGCCTGATACATTGCAGATTTAGAATCAATAAAACCTGAAACCTGTAGCAAAGCCCCCTTTAAATTAAACTGCCGGCAAATATTTAAGAGGTTATAAACAACATCTTCAGGAGCTGTAAACGAAAAGGATTGAATGTACTGTATGCGATGTTCTACGAGAACAACAACAATAAGGTGACTCTTATAAAATTGCACTTTAATTAACTGGGCAGGCAGTGAAGAAAGTACCCAGAACATACTTCTCAATATGCTTGAGTAGGTATGCTCAACGGTAACTACAGCAAGATTTTTTTCGATTACTTCTTTTATGTGTGTCGGTACACGATAAGTATTTACTAATTGAAAGGGGTTGTTCAAATCATCTTTGAAGACCTCTGTATGTTGATTTGTTCCAAATACAACATTTAAATAGTTGGCAGAATTTTCCTGGTCGTATAAATGAGTAGGGACAAGTACACTTTCGTGAAAATTGAAATAAACTCT
>DASVST010000284.1:0-2557 GCA_036387965.1 Segetibacter sp.
TGCAATATTGTATTAATACTTTCCTCTTTAGCTTTATCAATAAAACCGCATGTATTCACTACAACAATGTTGTGATCTTTTTTCCCACTTTCATGAACAACATCAATAGCATTAGCCTGTAGTTGCCCACTTAAGACCTCACTATCAACCATATTCTTACTACAGCCGAGCGTAATAATATTGACTTTATCTTTTTTGAGGGTTCGTACTTTCATAAAGAGGTGCAAAGGTAATAAGATTGAAGTGCTCCTATTTAATTTAACCTTTTCTTTGTAGCATTTTTTACATATTCGTACTCCTCAATTTACTGCTTATGACTCGCTTACTCGCTTTGTTGTTTCTCCTTTCAACTTCGCAATCTTTTTCACAACAACAGTCTGAAAGCGCATACCAATCAGCATTAGGTTTGAAATTTTCGGGCGGAATTGCTGCATCTTATAAAGTCTTTCTCACACCTACGAATGCATTAGAGGCTCAAACGATGTTTTTCAATAAAGGGATAAGACTTATCGGATTATACGAGTTTCACTTTTATAATATTGAAGGTTTAGATGGATTAGCCTGGTATGTAGGACTAGGAGCACATGTAGGATTTTACTATGCACGATATAAATCAACTTATAACACTATACTAGATCTGGGTGTTGATGGTGTAATAGGATTAGACTATCATTTAAAAAATTTTCCTATAAACATAAGTATCGATTGGCAGCCAAGCTTTGGCTTGCTGGGTAAGCCTGGCATACAGCCACAATTTGGCGGACTTGCAATTAGGTATACTCCCCAATAGATCGTTTTTCAAATATTTTAGGCGTAGTCTTTGTTATACCTGCATATGTTTATAACTGTGGGGTAAACATATATTTTTAAACAAAGAGAGTAGCGGGCACCGCTTGCCTTGACCGGGCTTATTTTTGAATATCCAAATATTATAACGTGAAAGCTACCATCTATATACTCTTTTTCTTTGCTCTTGCAGCCTGTCAACAGAATAAAAATGTTAAAGATGATGATGGCAATTCAATAGAAACAAATCCAGACTTTAGAAAACTGTCTGCAACTGAAAAGGAGGCATATAAAGCCACTGTTGCCCGTATGTATGATTCTATATTGGGCAGGCGAAACTTTAATGGCGGTGTTCTTGTTGCTAAAAATGGTGAGATATTATTTGAGGATTATAAAGGATATGCGAACCTGGACTCTAAAGACACCATTACGCAAAATTCAGCGTTCCATATAGCATCGGTCTCAAAAACATTTACAGGAGTTGCTGTTCTTAAATTATGGGAAGAGAAGAAAATAAATCTTGATGATTCTGTTCAAACCTACCTTGCTGGTTTTCCTTATTCAGGTATAACAGTAAGAATGCTTTTGAACCACAGAAGTGGATTACCAAATTACGTATATTTTATGCCTGCGGATACTGCATGGAAACGCAGAGGTCGCATAGCTACCAATAATGATGTTCTGGAGTTTATGATATCGCGTAAGCCAGGCATTCAAGCATACCCTAACAGAAGATTTCAATACTGCAATACCAATTATGCATTGCTTGCTCTGATAGTGGAGAAGGTTACTGGACAATATTTTCCAGAGTATATGAAGAGCACCATCTTTACTCCTTTAGCAATGGAGAATACATTTATTTTTTCTATAAAAGATACTGCTAATTATACGCCCAGCTATAATTATAACAACACCATTTTTCCTTTAGAAAATATGGACTGTATTTACGGAGATAAAAATGTGTACAGTACGCCACGCGATTTATTAAAGTGGGACCAGGCTTTATATACAAACAATATAATTAAGCAGTCCACTTTTGAAGAAGCCACACAACCAACCAGCAACGAACGCCCTTCTATTCATAATTACGGGCTTGGCTTTCGCCTGATGTTGATGCCGAATGATTATAAAATTGTTTATCATAACGGTTGGTGGCATGGAAACAATGCTGTTTTTTCGAGACTAATAAAAGATACAGCAACTATTATTATAGTAGGTAATAAGTACAACAGGGAAATATACAAAGGTTTTAAAATGGGCTTAGCGTTTAGCGATGCTTTGGATCCTAATAAGCAAGAGGATGAACTGGGTGGACCTTCTATGAAAAGCACAAAATAGGTTTTGGAACTCCCGCTTTTTACCCTTTCTCCTGCTCATTGCCTTAGCTTGTTCTATCTTTAATCTCCATGAAAATTTTTTCTGCAGCACAGGTACGTGAATGGGATATTTTCACGATAAAACATGAACCTGTCAGTTCTATTGACCTGATGGAACGTGCGGCTCAGAGATGTGTCGAATGGATCGTTGGAAAACAACTTCATGCATCACCAATAATAGTGTTTTGTGCTAAAGGAAATAATGGTGGCGATGGTTTAGCCATCGCGAGGTTACTTGCCGAAAAAGACATTTTCTCACAAGTATATATTCTTGAGTTTGGTGCATTAGGGACAACCGATTTTCAAAGCAACCTACACAGGCTGCATGAGCATACAAGGGATATCCATTTTATACAAGATGAATCCTTTTTTCCTTCTATAGATGAAGAGAACAT
>DASVST010000285.1:0-3460 GCA_036387965.1 Segetibacter sp.
TTCTAACAATATACAGAAGTACAAAGAAACGTTGCAGCATGCCGGCGCTAACCTTAAGATAATGGTTCACCGCGAAGGGGAACTTAAACTCTTACACCTGAAGGTTGGAAGCATTGCAAAATAGTGCATCAGTATTTTAAGGGCAACTTTGACACTTGAATAAAGTTTTTGGGTGAGTTAATGATGCACTGTTCACGATCCATATCTTTAATTTTATTCAGCATTCTGAGCTTATGACTTTTTGAAGGCTATTTATTTAAAGAAGACTCTACTGAGTTTAAAAAGTATGATAATGACTACTACAAAATCGAAGTTAATAGAGGCAGAAAACATAGCACTTGAGTTGTTTAAAGCTGTTGAAACCCGTAACTTAATTATAGCTGGCAAAACGGAAAGTCAACTTAACCAGGAGGTCTTTAAGCTGGCAAAGGAACTGTTTGGAATAGAAAAGCATTGGCATAAGAGAATAGTCAGAAGCGGTGCTAACACATTATTACCATACCAGGAGAATCCGCCAAACCTGTTACTAAAAGAAGATGACATTTTGTTTTTTGATTTTGGACCAATTATCGAGGATTGGGAGGCCGATCTTGGGAGAACGTATGTGATAGGAAACAATCCTGCTAAACAAAAATTAAAAGTAGATATCGAACAGGCGTGGTATGAAACAAAGGATTGGTTTGATCAGTACAAAGAATTACCAGCTTCGGAATTATACCTATTCGCAGTACAAAAATCGGAAGAGTATGGATGGAGTTTTGGCGGAGAAATTGCAGGACATCTTATCGGAGAATTTCCACACGAAAGATTAGAACCAGGCAACAACCAATTATATATCCATCCCGATAACCATAATGACATGTTTAAGCCTGATGCAAAGGGGAATAAGCGTGAATGGATTCTTGAAATGCATTTCGTGGATAGGGAAAAGCAGATAGGTGGTTTCTTTGAGCAGTTGTTAACTTAAATGTTTTCGAGATTCCAGTTTCACAAGCAACAAACATGTACATATATCAATAGTAGAAAGGTTAGCCCGCTGCTGATTTAAGGAGATCTCGTTCATGTCTCGTTTTGAAAATATTGTTCAGCGCTAGCACAAGTTAGAAGGTAATATTAATTACATAACATACCTGGGTGTTACGCTAAGTGCACATAGCCATTAAATGAAGTATACCAAAGCATTCTTATAAAGCCGGGCCTGATGCAGTAAAGTGGGCCGTATTCTGCTAATAGAGAAAATCATGCTGCTTTTTTCATATCAGTTTTATCATGATCAGGATAGATAAAAGCATGCTTTAGATTACGCTACACGTTTTCTCACGTGATAAGGTAGTATCTTACTTGTCTTCATTTAATCGAGCCCTATTTAGTCTAAAAACTCAAGCATAAACCTAAATTGAACTTTAAACATCACATCTACACATGAAAAACTATTTATTTCTTGCCGTAATCATTTTGTTTGCCACTCCTTTATTTGCCCAGGTGCCTTATAACTCGGCAATTCCCAACGGCTATACGAGAAAAGCAGTTGTATCTGAACAAGTCGGACTCTCTCAGGTTTCAATTAGTTATCATCGTCCTGCAGTAAACGGACGCGAAGGTAAAATCTGGGGTCAAATTGTTCCTAAAGGCTTTGTAAACCAGGGATTCGGGAATGGAAAACTTACCCCATGGAGGGCTGGCGCAAACGAAAATACTGTTATCGAATTTACTGATGATGTGAAAGTTGAAGGTAAGGCGTTGCCCAAAGGTAAGTACGGGTTCTTTATCGCTTATGATTCATTAGAAAGCACCATTATCTTTTCGAAAAGATCTGATGCATGGGGTTCTTTTTTTTATGATGAGAAGGAAGATGCGTTACGTGTAAAAGTTAAGCCTCAGCCCATTGACAAAAGCGTAGAGAACCTGAAATATGATTTTGTAAATCAAACACCTAACTCCGCTGTAATCGCCCTCGCATGGGAAAAACTGTCTATACCTTTTAAGGTTGAGGTTGATTATCTGAAGCAACAATTTGATGCTTTTGTTGCTGAAGCCCAAAATCCAAGGGGCTTTACATCACAGGGGTTAAACATTGCTGCAAACTGGAGCTTGCAGAATAATTACGAACTTGAAAAAGCACTTGAATGGGCAACGGCAGCATCAAATCCTACCTTTCCCGGTGACCCTACATCATTTGCCGCACTTTCAACTAAAGCTGCAATTCTCAATAAGCTTGGTAAAACTGACGAAGCAGCAGCAGTGATCAAGAAAGCGATGCCTTATGGTAATCCTGGTCAACTTCAACAATTAGGCAGGCAACTTATAAGTGCAAAAAATCCAAAGGGTGCATTAGAGGTCTTCCAGTTTAATTACACCAAAAACCCCGATCAGTTTATAACCTTGACAGGCATGGCCAGGGGATTGTCAGCTAATGGTGATTATGCAAAAGCCCTGGATTACGCCAACAAGGCTTTACCTCTTGCTCCAAATGATCCCAACAAACAAGCGGTTCAGGGGATGATTGACAAGTTAAAAGCAGGCAAAGACATCAACTAAATTCACTCATAAAAACCTTTTGCCACTACTTCTATGATGGACTGGTGGCAAAAAGTGCATAGCATAAATAGTCTATCTGTCTATCCAGACTTGACTAAAATATGGATTTGATATCCATCTTGAGGACTGTTTTCACATTGCTGAAAAACCTGGTATAAATGAATACGGTAACAAATAAATCTCTCCTTTACACCATTTTGTTACTTCTTTCGCTAACTATCAGTTGTTTTGCAAAAATATCAGCAAACAAGCGCATATCTGGTGAAGTAAATAGCATATCCGGTGAAATAAAAGGTTTACAGGGAGGTTCGATTCAACTGATTTTGGAAGAAGATATCAATCGAAAAAAATCCACGATTATTACTGAAATTACCATTGATAAAAATGGGCATTTTAAATTTGACAAGGAATTATCGCCACACATCTATAGTCTAAAAATAAACGATCAAAAGTCGGTAATGCTTGCAGTCGAAAAAGGGCAGCAGATCATTATCACTGGTGATGCAGCTGGTTCAGGTTCTTTACAGGTAACAGGTTCAGAAGACACCAAAAAGCTTGAGGCTTACGAGAAATTCAGAAAAGAGTCTCTTAATCGTCTTGTTATTTCTATTCGCAACCAGATAAAAGAGCTCCAGGAAAAAGGGATACCTGGAAATAATCCCAAAATGCTTGAACTTACCAGACTTGAAATAGAAAATTACGACAAACACAAGGACGACTTAATTGAATTCATAAAAAAAGAAATGGGAACTTCCATCGCGATTTACCCCACTTCAATTCGCTGGGGCGGAGAAAAAAATATTCCTTTTTTGGTTGATTTAGCAAGGAGATTTGAAATCGCCCACCCAAATACAGAGATTGCTGCGAGAGTCAATGAAAAGGTACAAGTAATTACCGCTAACTCCATCGGTGGTAAAGTTGG
>DASVST010000286.1:0-2585 GCA_036387965.1 Segetibacter sp.
GCAATGAAATACTACAGCTGGTAAGAAAAAATTTTTTACTTACATGCAACGGTAACACTTTGTGTAGTGTCAACCTGCTGATTCATTATATGCATGAGGATACCCTTATAAAAGATTGCCTTAAAAAAAAGCCTGCTGCTCAAAAAGAGCTATACCATCGGTTTGCACCACAAATGCTTGGTGTTTGCTACCGGTATACCAAAAGTATTGAGGATGCTGAAGATGTTTTGCAGGAAGGTTTCGTACGGGTTTTCAGGTTCTTACACCAGTATGATAACAAAGGTGAGGTTGGCGCATGGATAAGGCGAATTATGGTAAACACTGCATTGAATTATCTTAAGCAAAGCAAAAAGTATCAACACGATCTTTTATTTGATAAAGCTGAGTTGCATGTGGTATCAACCGATGATCCTGAAGTGCACTTAAATTCAAAGGAGCTTGCAGAAATGATTCGGCAATTACCAACAGGTTATCAAACCATCTTTAACCTATACGCGGTTGAGGGGTATACGCATGCTGAAATAGGACAAATGATGGGCATTAGTGAAAACACCTCCCGTTCGCAATATATGAGAGCCAGGCAATTGTTGATTAGCTGGCTAACCAATACATCGGGCAACAAAAACAGGTCTTATGCAAAAAAATGATTTTGAAAAACAGGTGCAGCACCAACTGGAAGACTTCTCATTGCTTCCGGGTGATGCCGTTTGGCAGAAGGTAGAAGCAAGAGTAAAAAAAGAGAAGGAGCGCAGGAGAATACTGTTCTTCTGGATGTTTGCTGCTGTTTTACTTCTTGGAAGTGGAACTGGTATTTGGTTCATTAGTAATAATAATGATGAAAAGAATAATTCTGTTGCCGCTGGAAAGCCCAATACTTCATTAAACATCAAAGAACAAAAAACACCAATGAGAGGCACCGAAGAGGATGATATGAAGAACCAAAAAAGTTCAGAAAACTTAGGTGCGGAAGATTTATCTAAAGGAACTGTTGATCTTAAAAAACAAAATACTGCAACAAAAAATCATCCCTATACTTCAAACAAACCAAGCGGAGGTTTTGTAAAGAACTTCAAACAAAAAAGTTCTATTATCAATGAGGAGAAATCCAGTTTTGAAAATAACAAGGTTGATGAGTCAGTAGCTAAATCAGAATCAAAGAAATTAGAAAGCAATGCGACCATACCTGAACAGGAGGTAAAAGAAAATAACAATATAACTGAAGAGAAGGTTCTTGAAAAACCCGGATTAAAAACAACACCGCCACCTGTCGAAAATGAAGTTGTACCTGCAAAAAAGATTTCTAAACAAAGTAAAAAGCCGCTCGTATTTGGAGCAATGGTTTTAGGTGGAATTTCTAACAATGGAGGGTCGATACCATTATTTCCTCAAACGAGAAATGCAGACCGTTATCTCCTATATGCCAGTCCTTCACAAGGGCAGTCTTCGCAGGCTGCCTTCAATTATATGCCGGCGTATGATTATAGCAGCAGTTACTCATGGGGTGCCGGAGTATTTTTACAAAAACAACTGGCTAAAAAAACAGGCATTTCAATAGGCTTAAGCTACCAGCTTATGGCAGCGAACATCATTGTTGGTTCCAAGGTTGATTCACTTCAGACTTTCCAGGATTCTGTATTACTGAAAGCAGCAACTGTAGCTTCTTTCTATCGTGCAGGTAAAGTTGATGAATATCGAAGTAAATATCACCTGCTTCAAATACCTATCAACATACTGTTTCAGCTAAATAGAAATATAAATAAGCCACTAACATTATCTGCAGGATTTACAGGCGGTGTTTTGGTGGGCTCAAATGCCTTATACCTGAATGAAAAAGCAAGAACTTACTACAAAGAAAAAGATCACTTTAAGCGGTTGACATTAAGTGCTCAATCAGGAATAGCATTCACCCTTCTAAACCATAGGAAGTACCAAATACAGGCTGGACCACATGTTCAATATCAACTATCAAATCTTACTAAACCTGCTGTTTATACAAATGAACATCTATGGTTTTTAGGATTAAAAGGAAACATCTTATTCAAAAAAACTAAATAATCAACCAATGAAACATCTCTTCAAATTTTTACAAACAACTGCAGCTTTATTATTGAGTGCTATTGTATTACAAGGCTGTTTGAAAGACACTTACAAGCGTACGTATACCATGTTTATTCCACAGTATAAAACCAGTACTGACGTAAGAGCAAACATCAAAAGCAACGCCCCTAAGCCGATCAAAAATCCAGGCAAACTGGTTGTGCTTGGCAATTATATTTACCTGAACGAAATTGATAAGGGAATACATGTTATTGATAACAGTAATCCTTCATCGCCTGTAACAAAACATTTTATTGACATTCCGGGCAATGTTGATCTTGCTTTAAAAGGCAATACACTTTATGCTGATCTTTATTCTGACATGGTCACCTTAGATATATCGAACCCAACAAATGTGCAGGTAAAAAAGATTATAGATGATGCTTTTCCCTTTCGCAGGTACCAATCTGGATTTTATATGGATACGAATAAAATTATAGTTGACTGGGTGCGCCGGGATACAACGGTTGTAGGCGAATTTGATAATT
>DASVST010000287.1:0-4897 GCA_036387965.1 Segetibacter sp.
GTAATTTGTTGAAGTCATTTATGAGGCTAAGGAGTGTGGGATCATTGATGCCTAAAGGAGAGGGGGCTAATGTATTACGGGAGGGATTACTCATATAGCCTCGGATGGCATCAATATTACGCAATCGCATCTCTTCTTCCATTAACCTTTGATCAAGCGTTCTTGATTCCTGGAACTGCACCTCTCCCTGCGATTCAAGGTTGATAGCTTCATTACGCTTCCTAAAATTTTCCAGTCCCTGTTCAACGCTGCCCAATTCTGATGTAAGCAAAACCAGGCGATCATCAATAAATCTTATGGTATTATCAATTACTTTATTTTTATTTTCAATCGTATACCCGTTATACGTTCTTACCAATTGATTCAAAACATCACGACCTTTTTGAGGAACTTCCGTTTCAATACTTATACGAAGAATACTTGCTTCCCTGTTTAACTGGCTAATCTTTAATGCTCCTGCTAAAAACGCAGCGGTATTATACACCGGCTGCCACGTAACGTAGTATTTATACTCAGGATTTATGCCTTGAGGATATAATAGATTAATTTTAAACTCTCCATACTTCGTAGAAATTACTTGCCCTGGCCTGAACACTTTGTCACCCGTAGTAGCAGTTTTAAAATTTCGTTTTTCATCAAACTGTAACGTAAGTTTATATGGTGTAACACTGTCTCTTTGTGCCAGTATCTCAACTGAAAATAAGTTGTTTGGATACAATTCACTTTTCTTCACATTGCCTTCCGAATGATATAGAATATTTGTGTTTAGTGCCTTAACTACATTTTCCATAAGGGTTGTAGATTTAAGCACTTCTATTTCATTTGCCAGGTTAGCTTTTGGTTTAAATAAAACCATCTCTTCCATTGCATCTGTACGTCCCTGGCTTTTATCGTTATTAATTAATAAAGAAATGGCAGAATTATAAAGAGGAACTTTATAACGTATATAGACGTAGGCGATTGACACACTGATAGCCAAAGCAGCAATAAACAACGGCAGGTAAATGATGTATTTAAACAACAGCTCCTTTGCACTAAGCTTAACTTTTGTATTTTCTATTTCGATCCCGGTTTGTGTGGACATATTAACGAGAGATATTTATAATCAATATAATTACAGTACTTAATACTGAAATTATAGAAGAAGCAAGTGTTACATTACGTACAAGTAGCTGGTCATTTACAGCAACTTTTGTAGATGTCATTTCAACATATACCACATCATTTTGCTGCAACACAAAATAAGGGGAACTAAAGGCTCTTTTTGATAATAGGTTCACCCTGCCAAATTCTCTTTGACCGTTCCTTTCCCTTATTACAAGAATGTTATCACGACGTCCATAAAAGGTCAGATCTCCCGCCTGACCAATGGCTTCGATTAAGGTCATTTTTCCTTCAGGACTGGTTAATGCACCCTGCCTGTTAACCTCTCCTATTACAGTTACCTTAAAATTTAGAAATTGAACAGTAACAACAGGGTCTTTTACGTACCTCCTCAAAGAATCAGTTAATAAATTAATAAGCTGGATTCTTGTTCTTCCTGCCACAGGGAGTCTACCTAACTGGGGAAAACGAATCCTCCCATCGTCTTCTACTACATAACCAAAGCTGTTAGCAGAACCCGTTGTAGTATTACTTGCTGAGCCGGAGCCAAGATTATACGGAGCAGCAGATTCTGGATTTAACGCATTTACAGTTATACTTAAGCGATCTCCGGGTTGTATGGTAGCTTCAGTTTTTTGAACCAAATTAGCAACAGCTGAATCAGACGCCTCATTAAAGTACACCAATTCAGTAAGCTTTTTTTCTGAATTACAAGCTGTTATACTGCCACAGGTAAATACCAAAACAAATACTTGGAAAATATTTTTCATTAATCTAAATTACATTATCTTGAAACAACCTACAGCTTCGCCTCCCTCAGTCACATGAGTAAGGCACGGGTAAAAAAAAAGGTATCAGGAAGCTCGTTCATGGTACCTTACGTTTATACACTAGTTCATCACCATCAATACTGACTTAGCGGCCAAAAAGATGTTATAGCTCACTGCCTTTTCCACAAGCGGCAAATATAGGAAGTAAAAACCGGACATCAGATGTGAAAAGCAGCTAATAAAAGTTTTGCTTATTTTTAGGAACTCTCCCTGATATGACGAAAATAAATCCCGCAGGCAAAAATAGTTATATGTTTTTCTTGCTCAAGTTCCTGATCTTGTTTGCTTTGCTCTATTTCTTCAATGTCGCGTTTATAGGAATAACATCTCCAGGTAATTTTTATCTACCTTTTTTAGACAAATACTTAAACTACATTGATTGGCTAAGAAGTTTGATACTGCATGTTTCAAATTTAATATCAAGAGTTGCAGGATTGAACTCTATGGTTGAGGAACCCTACTTGCTGGGTGTGAAAGGAGGTCCGGCAGTAAGGATGGTTTATACATGTATTGGATATGGAGTGATGAGCTTGTGGGCTGCTTTCGTGATTGCTTATGAAGGAAGCCTGAAACAAAAGTTGTTATGGCTGGTGATGGGTTGTATTTTCATTTTGATCATTAACTGCTTTAGGGTAAGCATGCTGCTGATTGCCTTAGCCAACAAGTGGAAGGTCAATAAATATATTGAGCACCATGACTTGTATAATATTTTTAGCTATCTGCTGATCTTCCTTTTAATTTACCTGTATACCAACAGAGTGGAAAAAACTAACATACGGGTATCATCAGCTAATCCAAAGATAAGTTGACAAATAAAGGTTGTGAACTTATCTGCACATCTGCTAATTCACTAATTTGCTAATTATAATGAACCAACGTTACTACTCCCTTGATGTTTTTCGCGGAGCAACTGTTGCCCTAATGATTCTGGTAAACAACCCAGGAAGCTGGGGTCATATTTACAGTCCGCTGGAACATGCGACATGGCATGGGTGTACACCAACCGACCTGGTTTTTCCTTTTTTCTTATTTGCTGTAGGCAATGCGCTTGCTTTTGTGATGTCCCGCTTTGAAGAAGCGGGAACTACTGTATTCTTGAGGAAAGTTTTTAAACGTGCTATTCTTATTTTCTTGATTGGTCTTTTTCTTAACTGGAGTCCTTTTATAAAGTGGCAAGGCGGAGAGCTTGTTGGTAAACCATGGGAAACAATTAGAATTTTAGGTGTGTTACAACGTATTGCATTATGTTACCTGTTTGCATCGTTAGTAGTTTACTTTTTAAAAACCAGAGGTGCGTTAGTGTTCGGTGCTATTATTTTATTGGTTTATTGGTTTTTATGCTGGTGGCTAGGCAATTCAGCCGATCCGTATAGTTTACCGGGTTATTTTGGAACAGCTGTAGATATAAAAGTATTAGGAGCGAACCACATGTATAAAGGTGAGGGAGTAACATTTGATCCTGAAGGATTAACAAGCACTTTGCCAGCTATTGTGCAGGTAATACTGGGGTTTTTAGCAGGGCAATACATTAGAATGAAAGGCAAGACATTTGAAATGCTTGCACATCTTTTTATCTCAGGCGCTGTGTTGATCTTTCTAGGCTTTTGCTGGGATATGGTTTTCCCAATAAATAAGAAAATATGGACGAGCAGTTATGTATTATATACCACCGGTCTTGCTATGATGGTGATTGGTTTATTGATTTACCTGCTCGAATTTAGACAAGCAAAAGGAGCATGGAGCCGGTTCTTTGATGTGTTTGGAAAGAATCCTTTATTTATATTTTTTCTTAGCGGCTTTTTACCAAGAATACTTGCAATGTTTCGATGGGCAGATCATACTGATGCTGAGGGAAAACCTGTTTATACTTCAGCTCTTCCCTGGTTCTACCAGCATATTTGTAAACCTGTTTCTGACGATCTTAGAAATGGATCTCTATTATACGCCTTGTGTATGATTGCTTTTTATTGGATGATCGTTTATTTTCTTGATAAGAGGAAGATTTATATAAAGGTGTAGTGGATGGGCAGATGTACGAATTAGCAGATGTGTGGATTAGCAGATAAAAAACGATTTGGAAATTCGCGTATGGATATTCTTCGTGCTTTTTGTTTTAATGTTTAAGAAATCTCTGACTACTGAAACATTGCCTCTGCCCTTGCAATACTTTCGGGTTTGCCAACATCAATGAACTTACTGTTTGAATGATCAAAGGATTTAATTGTATGTTCGTTCATCAAGTCTAAGTAAACATCTACCATTGAAAACTTTCCTTGCTGTTGTATTAGTTTGAAGATGTTTGGATCGATGATATGAATTCCGCTGAAGGCTTTCTGCATTAACTGTTTTGTACCAGTAACATTTCCCTTTTGTTCGCCTGTTTTCACATTTCTCCAGCCACGTAAATTATCATCTTCATCAAATAAAAAATACCTGGAGGTTTCCCTGTTTGTTGTTGCGAGTGTTACTATAGGATGATTCTGTTTGTGAGAAGAAATCATTGCTTGCAGATCGAGGTCTGTTAGTATATCAACGTTCATCAGCACAAATGATTCAGCAGTATCAAGAAGGGAAGCTGCTTTTAGTAGTCCGCCACCTGTTTCTAAAACTTCGTCTTTTTCATCGCTGATTAGGATATTACTTCCCCAGCCATTATTGCTCTCGACAGCTTCTGTAATCTGGTCAGCAAAATGATGAACATTTACAATAACGTTTCTAATACCGTATTGCTGCAGATATTCAACATTGCGTTGAAGCAAGCTCCTATTATTTACAACTGCTAATCCTTTGGGATGATGATCCGTCCATGGCTTTAACCTGGTGCCAAGTCCGGCGGCTAAAATCATTGCCTTCATTGTGGGACGGAGATATTTTCAGGCGTATTACACCAGTTTTTTGCATCCTGTATCAAGTGCCTTACTTCTACTTTCACTCCAAACTTATTCTTCAAGTGTCTTGCAACA
>DASVST010000288.1:0-6597 GCA_036387965.1 Segetibacter sp.
GATCATCAAACAGTGCCTCAAAATCATACATAAACCCTATCGTTTAGCAGACTTTAATGTTGCATAATATAAAGGAATGCCCATTAAAACAATTAGTAAGCCAGGCCATGTATATACAGGTTTATATATAATTAACGCCAGGCAAAATGTTGCGGCAAGTAAAATATAAAGGGCTGGTAACACAGGATACCCGATCGCTTTATACGGTCTTTCAGCATCTGGTCTTTTTTTACGAAGAATGAAAATTCCTGCAATAGTTAGTATGTAAAAAAGCATTACCACAAATGATACATAATCCAGTAAGTCACCATACTTACCACTCAAACAAAGCAGAGAAGCGACGAGACATTGTATCCACAATGCATAAGAAGGTACAGAATGAGAATTCAGCCTGCCTACACTCTTGAAAAACAAACCATCTTTTGCCATTGTATAATAAACTCTTGCCCCAGCTAATATTAACCCGTTGTTGCAGCCAAAGGTGCTGACCATAATCATCAGCGCAATAATGATAGTACCAACATCTCCAAAAATTACTTTAGATGCTGCAACGGCTACACGACCTTCAGGTGCAAAAGCAATATCGCTTGTTGATAGAACTGATAGATACATGAGATTAGCTGATACATAAATAATGGTTACTATCAATGTACCCAGCATTAAACTCATCCCGATGTTCTTTCTTGGATTTTTAACTTCACCTGCAATAAACGTAATGTTATTCCATGCATCGCTACTGAATATTGAACCAACCATTGCAGAAGCAATTGCACCCAACACAGCCAAGCCTGCAACTTGCGCCCATATATCGGGAGCTGCTGCATTTGCAGTACGTGATGAATGTTGCATCATTGTCCATGCGTTCGTCCAGTTAAGATTCCATACCTCAGCTTTAAAAGCTACGAAACCGGCAATGATCAGACCGAAGAGAGATAAGAGCTTTGCGCTTGTAAAGATGTTCTGAATCCACTTTCCTTCTTTTACTCCACGTGTGTTTGTATAGCTGAGGAAGATGATTAATATGATAGAAGTTATTTGTGCTGCAGATATTCTTATAAAACCTAAATCAGCAATAATATTTTTTTCACTTAATGAAGGAATCAGATAAGCAGCAAATTTGGAGAACGCTACACCTACCGCAGCAATAGTGCCGGTTTGAATTACTGCAAAAAAACTCCACCCGTATAAAAATCCAATCAATGGGTTATAGGCTTCTTTTAAGTAGACATATTGCCCACCCGCCTTGGGGAACATTGCACTTAACTCACCATAACTTAAAGCAGCAGTTAAGGTCATCAACCCTGTAAGAACCCATGCAAAAATTAACCAACCTGCTCCGCCCACATCTTTCAGCATATCTGCACTTACAATAAAAATACCGGAGCCTATCATGCTTCCGGCAACAATCATAGTAGCATCCCATAAGCCTAAGCTCGGCTTGAAGTTAGTGTTGGTTGTCTCCATTTATATAAATTTAAAATCCCGTGCTGCATATGCAAAACGGGATTGAAAGATAAGATTATACTAAATACGATGAGCAAATACGAAATACGAAATAAGAAATACAAATGCTTTGTGTAGGAGTTAGTTCCTGCCAATCATCACCTATCCAATGTATTCCCACCAAAGATCAACCAACAACTGCCAACCTTCTTACCGTCAAACCTATTGCTTCTTTTTATATAGATCATTTAGACCTTGTAATACTTCATTTGTTACATCGTAGCGGGCATCTTTGTAATAGATGGTACCAGGTTGATATGCTAAAATATAAGAGAAACCTTTATTAGTATTATACTGCTTTAGAAATTCTTCAATCCGCTTATTTACGTCCTGCATTTTTTTGAAAGTAGCATCTTGCATTTCAAGTCCCATAGCTTGTTCTCTATCCTGAATTCGTTTTTGCTTAGCCATTAACTGTTGTTGTATTGCACCAGCCTGCTCCTGCGACATTCCCTGCGCACTTTGGCTGAACTTATTCACCTCTTCCATGTAACCATTTTTTATCTGGTTAAGTTCTGAAGTAAGTGCCTGCTCTTTTGTCTTCAACTGGTTCCTGATATCTTTTAAAAGCTCGTAATTATTTTCGATAGAATCCATGTCGAAATATGCAATCCTAAAATCAGCAGATGCTGAGTCATTTTTGGCAGATTTTGCTGTTGCTGTTTTTTTAGTTCCGCTGGAAAAATGCAGATAAAACAATACCCCAACCAGCACAAGTAACACCAGGTTTAGAGCAAGTAGAAAATTTTTGTTCATGAGAAATTTTTAGGCGGGCAAGATAAAAGTAAAGCGCAAAATAAAGTGTTAATAGCCAATGAATGTTTATATCTGGGTGGTTGAAACTGGTAACTAGAACAGGGTTTCGGCTACTGCAATAAGATTCAATCATTATGTGAGATCACCTGTTTTTGTCTATTTGAGGTTGTGCACGTTGCATTTCGTCCCACAAATTCAATTTATACCTAAAACCACTTCATTTGTACCTATAATCTGCACTCTACCCCTTTGCTTTAAATTTCTTTCTAATGGTGCACAACTTTGTTGGTATAAATAAGAACAATGTGCATCAAATACTTCCTTTCAATTTTTCTTTCTTTACCCATAATCAATTTAAAAGCTCAATTCGTTATTACGGGCATGGTAACGACTACGAAAAATGAACCGCTTGAAGGTGTAAACATATCAATCAAAGGATCATATTTTGGCACAACTTCAGCAAAAGATGGATCTTTTTCTTTATCAGTACCTGATACAAGTACAAGAATACTCACCTTCAGCTTTATCGGATATAAAATCTTAGATATGAGGGTTGCTATTTCCTCCATATCTAAACACCTTAGTGCTCAATTAAGAGAAGAACCAAGCGAGATGGAAGCTGTGGTGATAGCTGCAGGTACTTTTGAAGCAAGTGATAAGAAAAAAGCTACAGCTTTAAAATCTTTAGATGTAGTAACTACAGCCGGAAAGCAAGCCGACATTACTACCGCTTTTAAAACACTTCCAGGTGCGCAGCAGATAGGTGAGCAGGAAGGTTTGTTTGTAAGGGGCGGTACAGGGGCAGAAACAAAGGTTTTTATAGATGGAATGATGGTAGCAAATCCTTTTTATAGTTCTGTGCCGGATATTGCTCAACGAAGCCGTTTTTCTCCATTACTATTCAAGGGTATGGCTTTTAGTACAGGTGGCTACTCTGCCCAATATGGTCAGGCTTTATCATCAGCGTTAATTCTTGAAAGCATTGATTTGCCAACACGTTCAGAATTGAACTTGATTATATCATCTCCCCAACTTAGTATATTAAGTCAAAGATTAAATAAAAAGAAAAATGGGAGTTTGGGAGCCAATGTCAACTATGCAAACCTGGCTCCTTACTTTAGTGTTGTTCCGCAAAAATATCATTATACCAAACCCTCCGAAGCACTTAATACCGACTTGAACTGGAGACAGAAAGTTAGAAGTGGAATAATTAAAGTATATGCTTACGGCAACTTAAACAAAGTAGGCTTTGAAAGACCAGGCCTCGAGTTCCCACCATTGTCTGAGCATTTCTTTATTTCAAATAAAAACTTCTATTCGAATGCTACTTATGCAGGTAAGCTAAAACATAATTGGCAGCTATATACCGGTGCTTCTGTAAGCTATAACGCTGACAATATTAAGATGAGAACCGGGAAGGTTGATACAACACTTTATTCATTTCTTCCTCAAATAACCAATCAGACCTCGCAAATTAAGTTTGTCCTTAGCAAAAACTTTTTAGGACTTACTAAACTGCATGTAGGTTCAGAACTTCAAAGTTTAATCGACAAAGTTGAAGCAAAAGACAGTATTAGTCTTAGAGAAATAAAAGATACTTACGCAGCAGCATTCATAGAAAGTGATGTTTATTTTACCACCAGGTTTGTAAGTAAAATGGGTATTCGGTATGAGCATTCCTCACTGCTTAATAAAGGAGTTATATCACCAAGACTATCATTCGCTTATAAATTGAATTCTTGCAGTCAATTCTCTTTTGCTTACGGAAAATTTTATCAAAAGCCAGAAACAAACCATTTATTCCGTACTCCTTCATTAAATTTTTCAAATTCATCTCATTATATACTTAATTATCAAAGTGTTTTTAAAGGGCAGACTTTAAGAATTGAAACTTTTTATAAAGACTATAAAGCATTGGTAACAATTGAGCCAGCTAATGCGTTTAGGCTAAAAAATGATGGAACAGGATATGCAAAAGGAGTTGAGGTATTTTGGAGAGATATGAAAAACATCAAAGATCTTGATTATTGGATTTCATACACTTTCCTGGATACTAAGAGAAAACATCTTGACTATCCCTTTAAAACCCAACCGTCCTTTAGCGCTAAACATACTGTAAGTGTTGTTGCGAAAGTTTGGGTCAATTCAATCTCTACACACTTCTCAAGTACATACAGTTTTGCAACCGGCAGACCTTTCTACAATCCAAACCTTTCCCGGGAGAATTTTATGTCTGAAAAGACAATGAATTTTAATTCGCTCGGACTTCAGGCAAACTACCTGAAAAGGTTTGGAAAAGTAAATGCTGTTCTTATTGCAAATGTCAGCAATGCTCTCGGATCTAACCAGGTATTTGGTTATAGATATTCGGGCAAGATCAATAGCAGAGGCGAATACGCAAGAGAAGAGATAACACCAATGGCTAAAAGAGTTATTTTTCTAGGAATGTACCTGAGCATTGGGGCGGACAAAAGAAACTCAATAATCGATTAAACGTAAAATTAAAGACATGAAACATTTACTATTTATTACTGCTGCATTCTTAATTTGTGCATGTTCAACTAAAGCACAAAAAACTATTTTAGATAAAAGCAGTACCAACTTTGAGGCTGCGATGATCGAAAATATTAAACATTTAGATACGGCTTCAACCCCGTCCACGTTAGTTACACTTGCCAACAATTTCGACAGAATTGGGAAGGTTGAAAAATTAAGGTGGGAGCCTACCTATTATGCATCCTATTGTTATGCTACTTTAGCTTTTCTATCAGCCGATAAAAATAAAGTGGATGGACTTTTAGATAAATCAGAATACTATTTGCAACAAGCTGAAGCGATATCCAAAAATAATTCAGAGATAAGTAGCCTTTACGCAATGATAAACTCCTGTCGTATAATAGTTGACCCTATAAATAGATTTCAAACGAAAAGAAAAGATGTATTTGCATTACTTGCAAAAGCAAACCTTGAAAATCCCGAAAATCCCAGATCCTTTTTAGTGGAAGCAAATTTTCTTTGGCGCACCCCCGCTGTATTTGGAGGTGGCAAAAAGCCCTCAAGACAAACTATTGAAACAGCTATTGAAAAATATAAAACCTTCAAACCTGAAAATGCTATTTCACCAACATGGGGTAAATTTCAGGCTCTTTCACTTTTGCGGAAGATAGACGCTAATTGATATAAGCATCGATAATGAATATACTTAACATCTTGAGTCAACCCTTTCCTTACAACACAGGAATAAGGAATAAGATATGGACAGCAATTTGGTTTGGAATATACATTTTTATTTTTCTGCTTTTATTTAAGCCCTTCGGGTTGGATGTATATAATTTGGAGCAGTTAATAATTATATCTTTTAAGTATGGACTGATAACTGTTATTGGAATTTTGTCTGGCACTGTAATATTCCTGATATCACCATCTACTTTTACAGAATCATCCTGGACAACTGGTAAGCAAATCCTTTTTTCGGCTTGTATAATATTCTTCGTAGGCGTTATCAACTATCTTGTTTCACCCCTCATTGTAAACAAACATCTTAACTTAAAAGATGCTCTTTGGTTTCAGGGAGTAACCGTTGTTATTAGCCTTATACCTGTAACTATTCTAATTCTTATAAAACAGAATTTGTTATTGAAGAAGTTTAGTGCTGAAGCAGCGTTGCTGGAAAAGCAATTAGTGGAGAAGCAGAATGATTCCAATAAAGGGGTTTCATTAGAGAAAATTGAGCAAGAGGAAAATAAACAATCAACTACTGGAGCAGATATACCGGTTTCGAATATAATTTCCTTCATTGGAAATTATCATCATGATAAAATAGAATTTAATGCTGAGGATTTATTTTTTATAGCCTCAGCAAGTAATTATATAAAGCTGTTTCATTTAAATAAGGGTAAAATGGTTTACTCTATCATACGGATGACACTAAAAAGAGCAGAAGAGATATTAGAGCAATATCCTAATTTCTTAAAATGTCACCGAGCTTTCATCATAAACCTAGATAAGGTGTGCCATGTAGAAGGTAATGCTCAAGGATATAAAATAAAAGTTGAAAGTAACGAGGAGCTTATACCTATTTCCAGGAAGCTGAATAGTGAGTTTGCAGATAAGTTACTTGCACATCGAAAGAAGTAACTTATAAGACACACACAATGCCGAGGGTGGCTCCAACTTCTCATTCCGTTTAATTAAATACAAAGAATTACAATATATGAAAGCGAAAGTTGCGCTTTTTATTTCTGTGATATATCATCCGCTATTAACAAGCAGATGATTTCGCATTGAAAAAAGTTGATTATGATTCATCATGTGTTAATCAATCAAGCTCTTCCCATC
>DASVST010000289.1:0-2575 GCA_036387965.1 Segetibacter sp.
TGAAAGAATAGATAAACTGGAAGAAGGACTTATGCCTTCTTTAGTAGCTAAGGCCGGAGAACAGGGATTGCTTAATGTTTCTATTCCTGAAGAATATGGTGGATTAGACAAAGACTTTGTAACGTCAACTTTAGTAAGCGAAGGACTTGGAGGCGGCTTCTCTTTTTCTGTTGCAGTCTCTGCTCATACCGGTATCGGTACATTGCCAATTTTATACTTTGGTACGGAAGAGCAAAAGCAAAAGTATATTCCAAAACTTTCTTCAGGCGAGTGGAAGGGTTCTTACGGTTTAACCGAACCAAACAGTGGAAGTGATGCACTCAGTGCAAAAACAACAGCTCGCTTAGGTGAAGATGGAACGCACTATTTACTCAACGGACAAAAGTGCTGGATAACTAATGGCGGCTTCGCTGATGTATATACTGTTTTCGCGAAAATAGATGGAGAAAAGTTCACCTGCTTTATTGTAGAAAGAGGCTATGAAGGCTTTACACAAGGTCCCGAAGAACATAAGATGGGTATCAAAGGTTCATCAACTGTTCAACTATATTTTCAGGATTGCAAAGTACCTGTTGACAACGTTTTAGGAGAAATCGGCAAGGGTCACATCATCGCTTTCAATATCCTAAATCTTGGTCGTTTAAAGTTGTCTGCCGCAACGTTAGGAGGCGCCAAGAGAGCATTGAATACATCGCTACAATATGCTACAACAAGAGAGCAATTCAAACAACCCATTAGCAATTTTGGAGCGATACAACATAAGCTTGCTGAAATGGCTATCAAGATTTGGGTGAATGAAACCGCGCTTTACAGAACGGCAAAATGGATTGATGATAAAGAACTTGAGCTATTAAATAGTGGCAAACCCTTTAACGAAGCTTTGCTTGGCGCTGCCGAAGAATTTGCAGTTGAGTGTGCAATGCTCAAGGTTTATGGAAGTGAAATTTTAGACTATGTGGTTGACGAAGGTGTACAAATTCATGGAGGAAACGGATATAGCGATGAATACCTTATTTCAAAAGCATATCGTGATAGCCGCATAAATAGAATCTACGAAGGGACGAATGAAATAAACAGGCTCCTTACTGTTGATATGGTTTTAAAACGTGCAATGAAAGGCCGTTTAGATATGATGGGACCTGCAATGAAAGTACAGAAGGAATTGATGAGTATTCCTGATTTTGGAAGTGAGGATGAAGGCTTGTTCACAAAAGAACTGAAAACAGTAGAAAATTTTAAAAAGGCAATTTTAATGATTGCCGGAGCCGCCGTACAAAAGCTGATGATGAAGATCGAAAATGAGCAGGAAATACTGATGAACATTGCAGATATGGCAATTGAAACATTTAACGCAGAAAGCGCTTTGTTGCGTTTGATGAAGTTAGTAGAGACAAAAGGAGAACAAGCAGTACAGTTCGAAATGGATATCACAAGAACATATATAATTGACGCTGCTGACAGAATAAATAAATCCGGTAAAGATGCCATCAATGCCTTTGCTGAAGGCGATGAACAAAGGATGATCTTACTTGGCCTAAAACGCTTTTCTAAAACAGAACCCCTCAATTTAAAAGAGGCAAGACGACGGATCGCAGGCAAATTGATATCTGATGGAGCTTACCCGCTCTAAGAACAACCCGAAAAGAACCTTGAGAAATCAAGGTTCTTTTATGTGAGTGACTTACCTGTTGGCCTGATTCTTATATCTTATTTCAAAAAAGTCATGAAACCAACAATCATCAGGTTGAACTTATCTGGGACTACCGTACACGTAAATGCAGCGCAAATTTTATATTATTATGCAAAACATAATGAGGAAGGAAAAGTAGTAACTGAGCTATTCTTCACCGAAAATTTTGGCCTTGAAGTACTGGAAACACCAGCAGAAATCGACAAGTTGATCGACGCTGGAAACTTGACTCATTTCGCCTAAGTATTAAAAATCATTTTTATGGATACTAACGATAACAACAACGCCGCTTACAAAAATCCCAACAACCCTCAACCAAATGATGCTCCTCCTGATCCGAGCAATACCAGTCATATCGGGCAAAAAGTTGAGCAAGGTGTTGTCGGCAAACACGATGGCATCAGCGAACAAAGCAGTGCATGGGAAGACAGGCAGGAACGCAATGTACCAGGTGAAAGTTTAATAAACGAAAACGCTGAACGTTATATTAAGGATCCATCTCCCGAAGAAAAAAACAACGAAGACGATGAAGCAGATGCTGATAAATTGATGGATGGACCCAATAACGCAGGCAAACCAAATACTCCTGACAACAACCCTGCTCTTTAGAAGTTTGTTATAACATCTGTTAATGATGAGCTGAATGAATAAAAGCACTCAAGTATTCCGCTTGTTGGGTATTACACTTTTGTTAATGAATCAGAAAACCCGTTGCAAACACTTACCTTTGCGCCCTCAAACCTCAAAAAGGTAATTTAATATGGATATTAGAAATGTAGCTATTATAGCCCACGTTGACCACGGAAAAACTACTTTGGTTGATAGAATTCTGCACCAAACCAATGTGTTTCGTGCAAACCAGGAAACAGGTGATCTTATCATGGA
>DASVST010000290.1:0-2432 GCA_036387965.1 Segetibacter sp.
GTGCTGTTCTTGAAAGTGCTGGTCTAACTGACGTGTTAGCTAAAAGTCTTGGTTCGGCAAATCCCCATAACGTGGTAAAAGCAACTTTTAAGGCATTGGCTTTATTGAGAGAACCAATTCAAATTGCCAGAACAAGAAACATTGGATTGAAGAAAGTATTTGGTGTATAAATAGTCAGTAGTTAAGAGTCAATGGTCAATATGTATATTGATTATTGGCAAAGACTTTCTGACCTAATGATTTATAAAATGAAAAGATTAAAAATAACTTTAGTAAAAAGCGTAATTGACAGGAACGAAACAGCTAAAAGAACTGTTATTGCTCTTGGTATTAAGAAGCTGAACGGAAGTGTTGAAGTTGAGGCTACACCGCAAATTCTTGGAATGATAAAGCGTGTATCTCACCTTTTAAAGGTTGAAGAAGTAACATTTGTAGAAACAAATGTGAACGCTCTATCAGCATAATTAATTAATAAGCGAGGGGAATAAACCCCGTTAAGTAAAAAATACAAAATGAAATTACATACACTGAGACCCGCGCAAGGCGCAACTCACAAAGAAAAAAGAATTGGACGTGGTGAAGCTTCCGGTAAAGGTGGAACTTCAACAAAAGGTAACAAAGGTGGACAGAGTCGTGCAGGTTACAAAAGCAAAATGGCTCACGAAGGTGGTCAGATGCCAATTCAACGTCGCTTACCTAAGCGTGGATTCAAAAACCCACATCGCATAGAATACAAAGTTTTAAACCTTGGACAAATAGATACCATTGTTGAAAAGTACGGCTTCACAGAGATCACTCCTGAAAACTTATACATCAATGGTCTAATCAGCCAGACTGATCGTATTAAGGTATTAGGAAACGGTGAATTGAAAGGTGCCGTTACATTTAGGGTTAATGCAATAAGTGAAAAAGCTAGAGCGGCAGTTGAAGCTGCAGGCGGAACAGTTGAAATAGTTAGCTAATTTTTACGATATTCGCCGGACGCATCCAAGATGCGTCTTTTTTTGGTTTTAGAGATTAACACCCACAACTCATTACTCGTGAAAAAATTCATAAAGACTCTTAAGAATATTTGGTCGATTGACGAACTGAGAAGCAAGATAATTGTGACGCTTGCTTTGATATTTGTTTATCGCTTTGGAACTCACATCGTATTGCCAGGTATGGATCCAAATTTATTGGATGCTGCCCAGGCAAATGCTTCTCAAAACGGTATACTTGGTTTGTTTGATATGTTTGCAGGAGGTGCGTTTTCACAAGCTTCTATTCTTGCACTTGGTATCATGCCATACATCTCTGCATCGATCTTCATGCAATTAATGACGATTCTTGTACCTCAATTACAAAAAGTACAGAAAGAAGGTGACAGTGGTCGTAAGAAAATAAACCAGTGGACAAGGTATTTAACCGTAATCGTTACTATTTTTCAGGCGAGTGCTTATGTTGCTTACCTGAACGGTCCTGGCTATGCTGAGGCAATCATTCCTGCTTATAAATCTTACTTCGCTTTATCAACTATCGTAATGTTAACTGCAGGTACTTTGTTTGTAATGTGGTTAGGAGAAAAAATCCAGGATAAAGGATTAGGAAACGGTACTTCTATCATCATCATGGTAGGTATCCTTGCTCGTTTTCCACAGGCTCTTATACAGGAGTTTGGAGCAAAGCAGGCGAAAGGCGGTGGTGGTTTATTGATATTCCTTGTGGAGATTGCGATATTCATTGCAATCATTATGGGTATTATTATTCTTGTACAAGGTGTAAGAAAGATACCTGTAAACTACGCGAAGCAAATTGTTGGTAACAGGCAATTCGGTGGAGCACGCCAGTTTCTTCCAATGAAAGTAAACATGGCTGGTGTTATGCCGATCATCTTTGCGCAGGCAATCATGTTCCTTCCAACTTTGTTCTCTTTTACAAATACAGAGTCAGGTAGAGGAATTGCAAAGGTCTTCGGTGACCACAGTAATTTCTGGTACATGCTTGTTTACTCGATCATGGTTATTGCGTTTACTTTCTTGTACACAGCATTAATCTTTAACCCAAAGCAAATGGGAGAAGATCTAAAAAGAAATAATGGTTTTATCCCTGGTGTAAAACCGGGTCAGCCAACATCAGAGTACATTGGTGCTATCATGGATAAGATAACACTTCCCGGGGCTATTTTCTTAGCGCTGGTTGGTATTCTTCCGGGGTTTGCACAGAGGTTAGGTGTTACTGCACAGTTCTCAACTTTCTTTGGTGGAACCTCACTATTAATTATGGTAGGTGTAATTCTAGATACATTACAACAGATAGAAACACAGTTATTAATGCGTCAATACGACGGCTTAATGAACAGTGGAAGAATACAGGGAAGACAAGTGCCAAGTGCTTCAATATAAATCTTTATGAATCTAATAAACAAACCTGCCAGTTGCAACTGGCAGGTT
>DASVST010000291.1:0-8641 GCA_036387965.1 Segetibacter sp.
AAATGAGGCGTATTGACCCACTCAGATGGAATACGAAAGATGTGAGAATCATCTCTTGTCTCTTCTTTTCCCGAAACAAGAATTTCAGGTGTTTTCATAAAGTACTCGATCTTCTTGCCAGCATATTCTTTATCAGGAACAATAGTTTCGAACCTGGCAAAGGCAGCATGTTCTTCGTTTGATATTTTACCTTCCTCAAATTCAAAATTATCCTGGTAAGGAACCTCGTAATATCCCTCGCTGTAAAAAGTAAAACCTTGTAAAATATCAGGGTTGATATCAAATGTCTGAGCCATCCCTGTTTGCCTCGGGATAAAAGTAACACGCAGGTTTTCTTCTTTCTGCTGGTTGCTTCCAGGTAAGAGTTTCCCTATAAAACTTTTATCGCCACGGGCATAATCAGGGTGAGATACAAACCTGAAAACCCATTTATTACTTGAGGGTTCCACAGTAGCTCCTTTTTGCCTGTAGTCGTTTAAAATAGAATAAAACTTTTTTACCGATTCTTGTATTATCAAACCGAAAATTCCTTTCTTGTTTTCCATGAATTCTCTGAAATCTTCAGTGTTGAAGCAGATAATATATTCATGGAAAAAAACAACACGCTGTGCAAACGACAGTTGTGCAATTGATTCCTCAAACTTTTCTACTATATATTTATAAACATCGTCAGGAGTGAGTGTCGGAACTTTTTCATCTGAAGGATCAGCTTCCTGTTTTAAAAACCAGTCATGCAAACCCATTCGCTGCCAAAAGGTACTTTTTTGACTCATGTAATGTGTTGTATTAGAAAAATTTCAATTTCCGCAGTTAAAATAAATTATTTTTTCTCCTTCTTTCCAAACAGTTTATTAAAAAAGCCAGCTACCCCTTTTTTCTTAGAAGCAGCCGCAGGCTTTTTTCTAATTGATATACCACCTGTTGTAACAGTCCTTTTATCACTTACCTCATCAACTTTGGCTGCGTAGTTTTTATCATCTTCATTTATTAACTGCAAACGTTTTCCCTCATACATTTCCAGGTGCGTTTGGTTTTCCTTCCACACTTCGGCATTTGTACTGTATACCTTTACTCTTTTTCCTAACGACTTTGGATCTCCCTTTGTACTGGCATGTAAGCTATCCCATGTTTTGGCGCCATCTAACGAATAAATGAAATTCGACGTTGCAACATTATAATAAATATTCTTATCAGGGTAATAGTCAAATTCAAATCCTTCCTGGTGAACATTTCTGCTACATCCTGAAAGTAAAAAAAGAAATCCGATGCTCATTAAGTTGACAATGAACAAAAAGATTCTTTTCATTTTTCGTGGTTTATTCTTTCTATTCAAAGACCATTCCACAACATGTTACAAATAAAGCTAATAGAGAATTTATTTGTGACTCACGCCAAATAAAAAAGCAGCCATTCAGACTGCTTTTTCTTTATTTTTTTAGCTAATTTTTTCTAAATATCAATCGCTTCGCCATACGCCTGTGCTGTTGCTTCTTTTAAAGCTTCACTCATTGTAGGATGCGGATGAATAGCATTCAATATCTCGTGGGCAGTTGTCTCTAATTTACGTGCTACCGATACTTCAGCAATCATTTCAGTTACATTATTACCAATCATGTGTGCACCGAGAAACTCACCATACTTGGCATCGTAAATTACTTTTACAAATCCTTCTGTACTTCCTGAAGCACTCGCCTTGCCACTCGCCATAAAAGGAAATTTTCCAACCTTAATTTCGTACCCTGCTTCTTTTGCGGCTTTTTCAGTAAAACCTACACTCGCAATTTCAGGACTGCAATAGGTACATCCCGGAATATTATTGTAGTCCATAGCCTCAGGCAAATGATGATGTTTCTTTTCATTGTACGCAATGAACTCGGCTACGTTTACACCTTCTTTACTTGCTACGTGTGCCAATGCCTGACCAGGGCTGCAATCACCAATTGCGTAAAAGCCAGGTACATTAGTTTGCCCGTACTTGTCAACTGTAATTCTTCCCTTATCTGTTTTTATTCCCAGCTCTTCTAAACCGATATTCTGAATATTCGCTACCACACCAACTGCGCTCAGGACAATATCCGCTTCGAGTGTAACGTCTCCATTTTGCGTCTTTACCCTCGCTTGCAAACCTTCACCTTTTTGCTCTACTGCCTCTACAGAAGCATTTGTCATTACAGTTATTCCTTGCCTTTTAAACTGCTTCTCTAACTCTTTCGATATTTCCTCATCCTCAACAGGTACAACACGTGGCATAAACTCAACTATAGTAACCTTTGTGCCCATGCTGTTGTAGAAGTATGCAAACTCAACACCTATAGCACCACTGCCAACAACGATCATAGTTTTTGGCTGTTGTGTTAGTGACATTGCTTCGCGATAACTGATTATCTTTTTTCCATCAATCGGTAGATTTGGTAAAGCTCTCCATGTGCCACCTGTAGCAATTATTATATGCTTCGCCTCTACAACTTGCGACTTTCCATCTCCACCTGTAACTTCTACCTGGCCTTTTGCTTTCAATTTGCCAAAGCCCATTATCACATCTATCTTGTTTTTCTTCATTAAAAACTGAACACCTTTACTCATTTTATCTGCGACGCCACGGCTGCGTTTTACAACAGCTTCAAAGTTGTGTTGAACATCATTAGCCTGGATACCGTAGTCGGAAGCATGCTTCATGTACTCGTAAACCTGCGCACTTTTAAGTAATGCTTTTGTTGGGATACAACCCCAGTTAAGGCATACGCCACCAAGGCTTTCCTTTTCTATGATTGCAACTTTAAACCCTAACTGTGAAGCACGAATTGCAGCGGGATAACCACCTGGGCCGCTTCCTAAAACTATTACGTCGTAAGCCATATTGATTGGTTGATTGATGATAGTTGATGGTTGGCAATTAATATGATTAATGAAGACTTCTACTTCAACAAAAAACTGCCAGCCAAGAACCGATGAGGTGCGAAATTACTGGTTAACGTTCATATGGCAAAAGTTGCTATCGCATAGTATTTCATAAACGAGCTGGCTCATGTTTTGAAGACCTACATCTAAACAATTTGACATGAAACATTTGTACTTATTGCTCGCAGTATTATCTCAATCAAATGAAGCTTTCTCTCAGGACGAAGTGATTAAGAAACTTAAAGCTGAAGCTGCAAAAACAGTAAAAGCTGAAACTGATACCAGCAAGTCGACCTGGAAGCGTGGCGGAGTTATCAATCTTAATTTTTCGCAGGCAAGTTTAAAGAACTGGGCAGCCGGCGGAGATGAATTCGCCATGGCTTTAACCAGCTACTTTAATTATTTTCTGCTATACAGGCATGGCAAAAAAAGTTGGGACAACAGCATCGACTTTAATTTGGGCTATGTACAAACCACGAGTTTAGGCAGCCGTAAAAATGATGACAGGTTAGATGTATTATCAAAGTATGGTTATGCAATAGCACCGAAGTGGTATTTAAGCGGATTGTTTAATTTTAGAACACAGTTTTTTGATGGATATACCTATGATGTACCCGGGGGAGAGTTCTCTTCGTCATTTTTATCTCCTGCTTATGTGCTGGTTTCACCTGGCATTGATTATAAACCGAATGTAGAGTTTTCAGCATTTATTTCTCCTATAACTTCCAGGTATGTTATCGTAGCAAACAAGGTTTTATCTGCTAAAGGTTTATATGGAGTTACACCGGGAGAAAATGGTTTGTACGAGTTGGGTGCCTTTGCTTCTTTTAATTATACTAAAGCAGTTGTAAATAATGTGAGCTATAAAGCTAAGCTTGACCTCTTCAGCAACTACCTTCGTACTCCGAAGAATATCGATTTGTACATGACCAATTATCTTACATTTAAAGTAAATAAGTATCTATCAGCATCCTATAACCTCGATCTTATCTATGATGATGATGTACGCTTGTTTGGCGACAATAGAAAGAGCCCAGGTTTACAAGTAAAAAGCCTAATGGGTATTGGGCTAATGGTGCGATATTAAGGGTTATTTGTAGATAGCTGTTGGAAAATGCTGCGCCTGAGTAAAGGGAATAAGATTGCTTTAACATTAAGGCAAGTAGGGCAGTATAGAGTTTAACTCATTAGCTTTATCTGCTTTGTTGTGCCCCTTCAAGTTGCGATATGATCTGAATGACACCTTCTTTGCTTGTTGATGGTAGCTTTAATCTTTGCGAACAATTTTTAAGGAGCGTTCTCATCCCTTCTCTTAATAGAACTGCAGAATTGGAAGCCATGTTTCCGGTATACAGAAGCTCGCCTTTCTCCACGGAATATTCACCACCTAAAGCCCGTACATCTATGAAGTCGGAAGGTAAAAGTTTGGGCAAGGTCTTCACAAGTACAAAACCATCTACTCCTCGTGCTAATCCAAGTTTCTCATACTCTACTACTGTAGCCTGGACTATTGACGTAACAGTATCAATGAAAAAACTTAAGGCCATCTCAGAGTCTGGTGCTGGAGCGATGGCAGTGATCGTTTTGCTTTTCGTGAAAAATATTACAGATCCGGTTAGTGCAATTAGAATAAACGTTGTAACAAGTAATAGGTTTCTTTTCATTAATATTTTATTGTGGTTAATATTAGAGATACGATGACTTTCAATTTACATATACAATGAAGGATAAACATTAAATCATTGATGCTATAATGAGAATATAAAAGCACGCGGATAACGTGCTTTTATATGTAATATAGAAGAGGTGATTTTAATATACATACTTGTTTTCTATGAGTCAATTACTTCAATCCAAAAGTTACATTCACATCGAACTTGTATTTAATTTTTTTGAAGTCAATGTTAGCGGCCGATACATCACCGCCTACTCCTCCAGCCATTTCCCTCATTTGCGTGCTTGCTGCTGTTGACCTCACCACCATAGGGGCATAAATTCCCATTTCATGAGGCTCATTTATATTAATAGCATTACCTATAGTTTCATGAATTGCAGCAGCCAGGTAAGTTGCCTTTTCTTTCGCCTGTTTAACTGCCTGGATCTTTAATTGCTTCTTAAATTCCTGCACTTTACTGTGTGATACTTTAGCAATAAAAAAGTTTTGGGTAGCCTCATCATCAAGTTTCTCAACCAGTTCATCCATCTTTTTTGTGCTGGTTAATGTTACCCAATAGGTAATACTTGCCATCATATCAGGATTCTTTTTTTTGTTCTTTCTATACCACCAGTAATTGGCATCGTATCCCTGGTACCCCTGAACGGTTATATTAGTATCAGCTATTCCGATTCCAATAACAGCTTTGATAAAGTTCTTTTTTATCGCCTCTATATCAATTTTGGTAATGCCTTTTTTATATTCTCTCAGTTCTACCTGTACATAAATTTCATCAGGCACGACTTCCATTTCAGCTGTACCATTTACGTTAATAATACGTAGTTGTTTATCTTGAAAGTTTTGTGCGTTAGATGTTGCAAGTAGTGCAACTGCAACTAACGTTGTGAAGATCTTTTTCATAGTTTTAAATTTTGTGGATGATGCAGATAGTATTGACATTACATAAAGAGGAAATGATTTTCTGCTAAAAAGACCATAATAACATACTCCACCAGAAGTATTTATGCCTTAGTATTTACTTAGTTTTCTTTTCCTTTGCATCAACTAACCAAACCTCTACTGCTATGGCTTACAGGAAATACTTTAGGTTTTACAACAAACAGGATGTGTTATCACTAACTAAGATTCGCCGCTTCGAAACTAAGCTAGGTGAGAGAGTGCAGGTTTTAAATAGTGCTCACAACTTTGAGGATGCACTACAGCAATCAACAGCAAAATTTGTTGTTTTCGGGATCCCTGAAGATATTGGGGTTAAAGCAAACCACGGCATTGGCGGAACAGATACTGCGTGGCATCCTTTCCTTTCATCTTTTTTAAACATACAGAGTAACGATTTTTTAGAGGGAAGTAATGTTTTACTTCTCGGTCATTTCGACTTTACAGACATAACAGCGCTCATAGAAAGCAACGCTCATAGTTATGACGAGAAAATTGATGCTTACCGTCGGGCGGTTAATGAAATAGATGAAGCTGTAGAACCGTTGGTTAAGTTGATTACGCAGTACAACAAAATTCCTGTAGTTATAGGTGGCGGACACAATAATGCTTACCCATTAATTCGTGGTGCGGCAAAAGGTTTATACAAAGCCGGAGCAATTCCTTTGGCTTCTATAAACTGCATTAACCTTGATGCACATGCGGATTTTCGTGCAATGGAAGGAAGGCATAGCGGAAACAGTTTTACTTACGCTGAAGAAGACGGCTACCTGCAGAAGTACTGTATAATTGGATTACAGGAAAACTATCTCGCTCAAAACATCTGGATTGATGTAGTGAATAATCCCTTCATAGATTTCATCACCTATGAAGACATCTTTATTCATGAGAAAAAGAATTTTCTTGAAGCAGTTGCCCATGCTACCACATTTACTGAAGACAGTTATACAGGAATAGAACTTGATCTTGATTGCATTGAAAATACTCTTACAAGTGCAGCCACACCAAGCGGCGTATCACAGGTACATGCAAGGCAATATGTCTCGTATGCTTCGTCTGATGTTAAGCCTGCATATCTACATATTTGCGAAGGTGCGGCACAATTATCTGATGGAAGAAAAAGTGAAACAACGGGTAAACTAATCAGTTACCTGGTTAGTGACTTCATAAAGGCACTTGAGTTTTAAATGGCTTGTGACTCGAGTTCCATTACCTTTTCAAACAAAGCTTCGTACTCTTTGTTCAAGGAAGTCAGTGTCACCTTTGCTTTCACATAATCTTCTTCAAGCGCTGTAAATTTTTTGCGATCAGAAAAGTTTTCAGGCTGCGCCATGGCAACTTCTAATCTTTCCTTTTCATTACTTGCTTTGGTTATATCTACTTCAAGGTTACTTAATCTTCGTTGTTGCTTTTGAAGTTCCCGCTGCAAATCTCTGTTTATAGGAGTCCCGTTTGTAATTGGAGATTTCGCGTTTGTATTTTGAGAATTGGAACTTGCAGGTTGAGGTTTGTGGTTTGCAGTTTGTGGCTCCGGCTTCGCATTTTTAGCTTCTGCCTTCTGATTTTCTTCTTTAGATTTTCGCACTTCGGTATTTGCATTTTCTTTCGCGGCCATCCTTTCATTCCATTCAACCCACTCCTGGTATGTGCCCTTAAATTCCTTTATTTGATGATCAACAATTTCCCAAATCTTATTTGCTGTTTGAGAAATAAAGTAACGATCATGGCTTACAAGAATATAACTTCCCTGGTATTTATTTAATGCGCCTGCAAGCAGTTCTACTGAATGCATATCTAGGTGATTCGTCGGTTCATCCAGCATTAAAAAATTTGCTTTACTAACGATTGTTTTCGCTAATGCAATACGAGCCTTTTCTCCCCCGCTTAATACCTTAATCTTCTTATCAATATCATCACCACTGAATAAAAAGCCACCGAGCAGCGCACGCAATTCCATGTCTGTTTTCTGGCTTCCTGCCTCACGCATTTCATCGAGCAAAGTATTATTCAGATTTAGCGCTTCTAGTTGGTGCTGCGCATAAAAACTCTCATCAACATTGTGTCCCCAAACCCTTTCGCCATTGTAACTTTCTGCCTCTGCAACGATGCGCAACAAGGTAGATTTACCTTTTCCGTTTGCACCGATCAAGGCGATCTTGTCACCGCGGTCTATTTCTGCAGTTGCATTCTCAAGAATCACATTATCACCGAATTTTTTTGAGATGTTCTTCAATGAAACTAAAACTCGTCCTGGTGTTTTATCGACCTGAAAGTTTATTCGTATGTCAGGTCTTTCAAGTTGCACATCTTCGATCACGTCCAATTTATCTAATCGCTTTTGCACACTTTGCGCTTGTGCAGCCTTACTTGCTTTTGCTTTAAAACGTTCAATGAACCTTTCCTGCTGGCGTATATAATCCTGTTGATTTTCGAAAGCCCTTTGCTGCATATCAATTCTTATCAGCTTTTCTCTTTCGTAGTAGTCGTAATTGCCGGTATAAATATTTAGTTGCTTTTGGTAAACTTCGACAATCTTATTAACCATCCGGTTAAGAAAAAATTTATCGTGACTTACAATAACCACGCTGCCCTTATAGTTGATAAGATATTTCTCTAACCATTCGATCGACGGTAAGTCAAGGTGATTCGTAGGTTCATCCAGCAGCAAAACATCAGGTGCCTGCAAGATCATTTTTGCAAGAAGTACCCGCATTCTCCAACCACCACTAAACTCTTTATATGGTCTTGATAGTTGTTCGTTGCTAAAACCTAATCCATGTAATACTTCTTCAGCTTTATGATGGATGTTGTAGCCATCAAGCACATCTAATTCGTGCAAAGCATCTGTATACTTTATCAGCAATTCTTCGTTATCAGAATCCTGTTCGAGTTGCTTTCCAAATTCCTCAATATCTTTTTCAACCTGCCTAACTCTTTCGAAAGCTCCCAAGGCGACTTCTGTTATGCTCTCATTCGTGTCAAAACTTAAAAGATCCTGGTGTAAATATCCAATGGTCGTTTCCCTGCCTTTCTCCACAGTTCCGGCCGAAGGCGTATATTCTCCAACAAGCACCTTTAATAGAGTAGATTTTCCTGTGCCGTTGTATCCAATTAATCCAACTCTGTCACCCG
>DASVST010000292.1:0-3631 GCA_036387965.1 Segetibacter sp.
AAATAAGCTATCGGTTTGAGCAGTTGAGCCATCGATGCTGAACGTATATGGCGCTTTTCCTTTACTAACCTTTACGGTGAAAGCTCCATTTTTCTGTTCGCATGTTTCATCGGTTGTAATTGCAGAGGCAGTAATTGTTGAACCCAGAGAACTGACTTTAAAAGATGTATCAAAGGTGCATTTTGATGCATCAGTTATTCTTATTGCATAGGTGCCTGCAGCAAGGTTTTTAAATAAGCTATCGGTTTGAGCAGTTGAGCCATCGATGCTGAACGTATATGGCGCTTTTCCTTTACTAACCTTTACGGTGAAAGCTCCATTTTTCTGTCCGCATGTTTCATCGGTTGTAATCGCAGAGGCAGTAATTGTTGAACCCAGAGAACTGACTTTAAAGGATGTATCAAAGGTGCATTGTGATGCATCCCTTATTTTGATTGCATAGATGCCTGCAGCAAGGTTTTTAAATAGACTGTCGGTTTGAGCAGTTGAGCCATCTATGCTGTACGTATATGGTGCTTTTCCTTTGATTGCCTTTACGGTGAAAGCTCCATTTTTCTGTCCGCATGTTTCATCGGATGTAATTGCAGAGGCAGTAATTGTCGAACCCAGAGAATTGACTTTAAAAGATGTATCGAAGGTGCATTCTGATGCATCAGTTATTCTTATTGCATAGGTGCCTGCAGCAAGGTTCTTAAACAGGCTGTCAGTTTGAGTAGTTGAACCATCCATGCTGTACGTATATGGTGCCTGTCCTTTACTAGCCTTTACAGTGAAAGCTCCATTTTTCTGTCCACATATTTCATCTGTTGTAATAGCGGCGGCAATAATGGTCGAAGGAAGATTGGAAAGAACTATTGTGTCATCATCAGTACATCCAATTGCATCCTTCACACTGATAATATATCGCCCTGCAGAAAGGTTGGGAAAAATTTTCTTAATACTATATGTCCCCCTATTTATGCTATACTGGTAGGGTTCTATACCATTTGCTGCAAACGCAGTTATTGATCCGTTAAGTTTGTCGCATGATGGATTTGTAAATACTGCTGAAGCAATAAGGTTTGAAGCTGGTGGTTGAATTACTATTATGGTATCGGCTGATGTACATGTTGGGCCTGTTTTAGCAAAGACACTATAGGTATCTGGTCTTAACCCTGGAAATTCGCCCTTGTCAGAAGAAGTAATGATATTGTTAGCAGGACCTTTTAAAAAATAAGTAGCGCCATCTATAGGATTTGAAACCTTTATTGTACCTCCTGTGGTGCATGTTGGTTCTACTGTAACAGAAGCATTCGGCTTAGCTGGGAGATTAAGAGTAACCGTAATTGTAGCCCTTTCACTCGGGCAACCCTCTATTACTCTTGTAACATAGTATAAACCTGATAGTAATTTTGTTGAACTACTTAATGCAGGTCCGCCGGACTGATCATACCATAAAAAAGAGGCATCTCCCAGGGTGCCATCAGGATATGGACTAAGATCGGCGACTGTCGCATTTGCATTACAAAATTGTTGTGTGGTTTTAGGCTGAGGAGTTGCTGATGGAGGTACCAAAACATATACTTCCGTTCGTCCTGTTTCGCAACCGCCGAATGCTTGACTTACATAATAACGTCGTGAGTGAATTAAAGGATCAGAAAGGTTTAACAATGTGCCTCCGGTTAAATCTGTGTACCATTGTAGGTTTGTTCCGGTTGCATCTAAATTAGAAACCTTGGGTTTAAAGGTGGGACAAAATGTTTGTGTATCCTTTGCTACTGGTTTAGGTATTTTTTTTATTAAGGCTCTACCAGATGCGGTCACTTTGCAAGTAGACGTGCCTATTAATGTGCTTACTCCTGTTAACATGTATGTAGTGTCCGATGTTATTGATGGATATTGAATTTGACCTATACCATTACTTTCTATTTTTATTGAGCGGGGAGATCCATTCGCTGTATAAGTAACTGTTGCGCCGGGTGTTCCTTCAAATTTTAATTCAGCATTTGTGCCTGAACCTTCACAAAGGGACGTGGCACTTATAGTGACCTCCGGGCTTTCCATATCTACAGTTACACTTTTGCGTACGCTTTCACAACCGTCTCTGGTTTGCGTTGCAAAGTAACTTTTCGTGCCTTTTTGATGAAGTAGTGTGGAACTTAGTAGAGGAGTAGTACTGAATAAGGTGTTATACCATTTTATCTCCAAGCCACTTTCTTTGTTCACCAAAATATCTTGTATTGTACGATTCGGAGAAGAGCAGAATTTTTGTAGTTCAGGAAGCGGAAAAGTAGGTGGATTTGGCTGTGCAGCAACTATTTGAACCGTGGTATCGGCTGAAATACAACTATTCGCATCTTTATAACTCACTTTATAAGATCCCGGAGCTAAATTATCAAAGACTCCGGAGGTATTGGTATAAGTAATGCCATCAATACTGTAAAAAATGCTGGTTCCCGGTGCTGGTGTTGTAACCTTTATAGTTCCCTTTGGTGTTTCACATCTTGGCTGTATAGTATCAACTTTTGGTGCATTGGGTCTAGTCTGAATAGTTACTGTTCCAGAACCGGTTGCTGTACATCCAGCAGCATCGGTAATGGTTACAGTATATTGGCCAGCAAAAGAAGTTTGAAAACTTGGTACACTTCCAGGACGTGGAATTGTAGTGGGAACTTCTGGTGGAACGGTCCATGAATAAGTATAAGTACCTGTAGTTGGAGATGGCATTGCTGTGACAGTTGCAGTTGTACCTTGACAAGCAGTGGGAGAGTTTACCGTTACTGTTGGAGGTATAGGATCAGCACGCATTGAGTTAATCCAGGTTGTATTTGCTCCTCCATTAGGAACTCCGGGAGTTTCATTACCTGTAACAGGTTGGATGCTCCAGCTAGAGGAAGTAGTATAATTAGCATCAGTAAGAAACGCAACATTTCCACCTGAAACAACATCAAGTGATACTTTTGGAGTATGATACGGAGTAGCAGTCAAAAATTTATGAGCTACAGAAAAAAAAGCGCTATCTCTCTTGGATGGAGAGATAGTACTAATAACATCACCAGGTGATGAAGAACTACTATTATTGATGCTCATAGCATTACCCCAGGATGTATTTGTAGCAGAAGAATATTGTGAAGTGTTAGAAGAAGCTGGATAAACATATGAGCGGCTTGTAGTAAAAGAATTTGGCTCAGAAAAAGGAAATGGAGTATTCTGCTGTTGAAAAAGACTGCTTCCAAGATTTGTTCCGGATATAGAAACAATATATTTAAAGTTATCCGGATCTATAATATCTGATGTAGGTAGCGAAGTGTTTTTATCTGCTGGATTATATATGACGATAATTGAACCGAAGGGTACAGCTGACCACGTAGAATTATTTATATTAAAACGATGATGACCAGGAGCGTTACTAGTATTAGTGGTACCTCCTGTATACCAACCATTCTGATCATCAATTATCCACCCTCTTAAATCAGCTGTAGTTTGAGTACACGTTCTTTTTCCTACGACAACCAATTCTATATATTCTTTTTCTCCAGAACTCCCTTGGGAAAATTCGTTGATTACTAAACCGACAAACTGCCCATTAGACGTATAGCAAAAGAACAATAAAGAAAAAAAGTAAAATACTTTTTTCATGTGTGGCAATTAG
>DASVST010000293.1:0-9878 GCA_036387965.1 Segetibacter sp.
ATACAGAAGATTTAAAAACAATAGTAATTGACGGGAAAAAAACAATTTAGACTCACTCTTTTGGCTTTTTGAAATTAAAAGAGCAAGTGTAAGTTAAACACAGTAACATAATGAATCTCAAAAGTAAAATATGGCTGACGATCGCTGCAATTGTTCTAATGTTTTCTTTTTTTACCCTTTATTATTTTCCTGACCAGCAGTCAAGGCTTTTTTTACAGAACTATAATAATGAGGTACAAAACCTTGCGAACACAGTTTCTTTAGGCGTAAAAATAGCTATAACAGAGCAAAATTTTGAAGGTGTGCAAACTGCGATGGAGTTTGTTAAAGATGACTCACGCCTTGAATTTATAAGCATGCTGCAAATGGACACAATATGGAACGACCAAAAAACAGCCTATAAAATTGAGGATAAATTATTTAAGTCTTATCCTGAAAACACCCCGTTCACAACTACTGCTGCAACAAATGATTCCATCATTGTAAAACGTTCGCCTTTTAGCACCTCACTTATGTCAGGTGCTATACAGATCGGTTTCTCAACAAAAGCAATCGATGCTGCAAAACAAAAAATCAGGGCAACATCACTACTTGTCAGCGGGATAGTATTTTTAATAGGGATATTAATGGGCTTCTGGCTGTCTAAAACAATCTCAGGGCCAGTTTTGGCGTTGAGAAATGCAGCAATCCGGGTAGGTGAAGGAGACTTTAATCAAAGAGTAAACAACAAAGCCGGCGGCGAAATTGGTGATTTAGGAAAGTCATTTAATGAAATGGTTGAATACCTTTCAGACACTACCCAGAGGCTAAAAGAGTCAAACAAAACACTGGCAACCACAAATACTACACTAAACACTACGCTTGAAGAACTTAAAACTACTCAGGCGCAACTGATTCAATCCGAAAAAATGGCATCGCTTGGAGAATTGACCGCAGGCATTGCACATGAGATTCAAAACCCGTTAAACTTCGTCAATAATTTTTCTGAAGTTAATACAGAATTGCTTGATGAATTGGAAGAAGAAATAGCGCAGGGAAATATTGAAGAAGTAAAAGCAATTGCAAGTGATATCAAAAAAAACGAATTAAAAATCAATCACCATGGTAAACGTGCCGATGCAATTGTAAAAGGGATGTTGCAACATTCAAGAGCAAATACCCGTAAAAAAGAACTGACAGATATTAATGCATTAGCCGATGAATATTTAAGATTAAGCTATCATGGCTTAAGAGCAAAGGACAAATCCTTCAACTCAAACTTCACAACAAACTTTGATGAAAGCATGGGAAGTAGCGAAGTGGTTCCGCAGGATATCGGAAGGGTTTTATTGAACCTTTACAATAATGCTTTCTATTCTGTAAATGAAAAGAAGAAACAATTGAATGGAACATTTCAACCATCCGTTTCAGTAAGCACACGCAAGACAAACGACAATTTTACAATACTTGTAAAAGATAATGGCAATGGAATTCCTAAAAAAATACTTGATAAAATTTACCAGCCATTCTATACAACAAAACCAACAGGCGAAGGAACAGGATTAGGATTATCATTGAGTTATGATATTATACAAGCACACGGTGGTGAGATAAAGGTGGAAACAAAAGAGGGAGAGTACACAGAGTTCAGTATTATCTTGCCTGTCTGAATCACTGATTATCAAGATTAAAAAGATTACGCTGATAAAAAGAATGCCTGAATTAAAACATAAAGAAATTACAGAAAAAGTGATAGGGCATCTTTTGAAGTGTATAAGTTTCTTGGAAATGGGTTTCACGAGGTAATTTATCAAAGGGCATTAGCCTGGGAGTTCTCTCAAGCCGGACTCTCTTATGCACGGGAAATTGAGCAGGAAATATTTTATAAAGAATTACCGGAACCAATTGGAACTAGAAGAGCAGACTTTGTTGTTGAAGGTAAAAGTTTTAGTGGAGTTAAAGGCGATTATACAACTTGAAGAAGTACACCTTGCACAAGCATTAAATTATTTAAAAGCATACAGGCTTGAAGTTGGATTGCTGATCAATTTTGGCAGTAAAAGTTTAACGTTCAAAAGAGTGGTACTTAAAACGAAATCTGTGAAATCACTAAATCAGATTAAATCCGTGATTCAGACAATTATAAAGCTCATGGTGGTGAGATTAAAGTTGAAACAAAAGAAGGAGAATACACAGGATTCAGTATTATTATTCCTTCTAAACCAACTGCAGTAGCATGAGAAAGCTTCTTTTCTTGATTTATTTTATCGCTACATGCATTGATTCTCACGCACAGGATTATTGTTATAGTTGCAATTATGATTCTTTAAAAATGCAACTGCAGTTAGAAAAGTCTCCAGCCAAAAAGGTAAAGCTGCTAACTTACCTGGTTGAGGGTTACTATTTGGAGGAATTTGACCCAAAAATGATAGAGTTAGTGGATCAACTAATAAAAAATAATGAGCAATCTAAGACTGTAAATGCAGTGCCTTACGTGAAATTAAAAGAAGGTCTAATAAATTATCAAAAAGGTGATTTTGAAAAAACACTTATCAATTTACAAGAAAGCGTAAGCGAATTTGACAAAGAAAAAAAAGTTGTTGTAAATCTCTTATCAGTTATCCGAACTCTTCATAACAAATTAAACCGTCAGGAAGATCGTCTAAAATACTATACAGAGAAGCTGAATTACTACCAGGTAAATGGACCAGTTGAAAACACTGCACCTTGCTATCATGCATTAGGAGGTTATTACAATTATAAAAGTGACTTTAATTCATCTATAAGTAATTACTTAAAAGCTGCTGATATTTATAAAGCTTTTGACCCACATAATTACATGAATGAATTAGGTGTTGTGGGCTATATGTATGCTGACTGGGGAAACGACAAAAAAGCGAAGGAGTATTTCGATGTTGCATTGCCTTTAACAAGACAACAGAAAGATACGGGCAACATTATATATATTAATAATGCACTTACAAGTATTGCCATTAAAAATAAATTGTATGATGAGGCAAGTTTTTATGCGGATCAGTCTTTAGAGCTTAATTATGCAAGTCCTGTTAACTATGCAATTACATACATAAATAAAGTGCAAATCCATTTAGCTAAGAAGGAACCTTTGGTAGCTTACTCTTATCTGATTAAGGCTAAGAAGTTAAAAGATTCCTCCGGCTTAGCATTTAATTCTACGTTCGGGATTTTAGAACTTGACTTTGTATTTTATCAATACTACTCCCAATTAAATAAGCAGGAATTAGCAGAGAGGCATCTTCTTACAGCCTATGAGAAAGCACTGGAGTCCAAAAGTGTTGGATACCAGTTAAAATATCTTAAAGAGTTATCCCGGTACTATGCACTAAAAGGTCCTTTAGATTTATCAAAAAAATACATAGAGTCATATTTTCAACTTGCTGAAGAAATACAGAAGGAAGAGGATAAATTTAAAGTTGCACAATATGAAATTGAGCAAAAGGAATCGGAGCAGGATAAGAAACTGAATGCATTGCAACAAGAACGTGCTATACAGGAGGCAACCATTCAACAACGCAACCTAATTCTGTGGATTTCATTAGGCGCATTACTATTGATAGCTGCTTCGGTTGTTTTTTTATACAGGCAACTTGCCATAAATAAAAAGGTTTTACAATCGCTACGTAAAACCCAGCGCCAGCTTATTCTTTCAGAAAAAATGGCTTCACTTGGTGAGCTAACTGCAGGTGTAGCACACGAAATACAAAACCCTTTAAACTTCGTCAATAACTTTTCTGAGGTAAGTACAGAATTGGTTGAAGAAATGAAGGAAGAGCTTACTGCAGGCAATACAGATGAGGCAATTGCTATAGCTGCCGATCTTCAGCAGAACCTTGCAAAAATAAATCATCATGGTAAACGGGCAGAAAGTATTGTAAAGGGTATGCTTCAGCACTCAAGAGCAAGTTCAGGCAACAAAGAACCGACAGACATCAATGCCTTAACTGATGAATATTTGCGTTTGAGCTATCATGGCTTAAGAGCAAAAGACAAATCTTTTAATGCTGCAATGGAAACCCATTACGATGATACTGTGGGTAAGCTTGATGTTGTTCCGCAGGATTTAGGGAGAGTATTTTTAAACCTTTTTACCAATGCATTTTATTCAGTAAATGATAAAAAGAAGCACGCAGGCGAATCTTATAAGCCGACAGTATCATTAACAACAAAAAAAGTAAATGGTGATATAGAGATAAGAATCAGGGATAATGGAAATGGCATACCCCAAAAGATTTTAGATAAGATATACCAGCCATTTTTTACAACAAAACCAACAGGTGAAGGAACAGGATTGGGATTGTCTTTGAGTTACGACATAATAACAAAAGGACATGGAGGACAATTGAAAGTAGAAACGAAGGAAGGGGAGTTTGCAGAATTTATCATCACCCTTCCAATGAATTGATTAATTTTCTCGTACCAAAACACAACGCTATGAAGATTTTAGTAGTAGACGATGAACAGGATATGAAAACCCTGTTTGAACAACGTTTTCGAAAAGAAATAAGAAATAACCTGATCGATTTTGCTTTTGCAAATTCGGGTGAAGAAGCGTTGACATATCTTACTCAACACAACCATGAAGCTGTCCTAATTCTTTCAGACATAAATATGCCGGGCATGAGCGGGCTTGAGCTATTAAAACAAATTAAGCAAAACTATGCTGCGCCCCCACCTGTGGTAATGATGGTGACGGCTTATGGAGATAGTGAAAACTATAACCAGGCAATGCAACTGGGCGCCGACGATTTTCTTACCAAACCAATCGACTTTTCTTTATTGAAGGAGAAGCTTAAAATTGAAAGCTAATGGCAAAAATTTTAGTTGCAGATGATGAGGTGGATTTAGAAATGCTCATCAAGCAAAAGTTTCGCAAACAAATTCGTGAAAATAAATACGAGTTTGTTTTTGCTTTGAATGGAAATGATGCATTAGAAAAACTAAAACAACACCCGGATATTGATGTACTGTTGAGCGATATAAACATGCCTGAAATGGATGGTCTTACTTTATTAACTAAGCTTAGCGAAGTAAGTCCACTTGTAAAGTCTGTGATGGTTTCTGCCTATGGCGACATGGAAAATATTCGTTCGGCAATGAACAGGGGAGCGTTTGACTTTATTTGTAAGCCGGTAAATTTTGATGACCTCGAACTTACCATGATCAAAACCCTAAAGCATGTAGAACAATTAAGGGAAACATTGCAGGCGATAAAGGAAAATAATATACTAAGGATGTATGTTGATGAAACGGTGCTGAATTTTATGAGCACACGTGAGTATGAATCATCATTAATGAGTAACGAAACTGTTGAAGCAACAATAGTATTTATCGACATTTGTAGCTTCACTTCAATAACAGAAAATGAACAGGCAGATGAAGTAGTAAAGCTGTTGAATATTTACTTTGATGTGATGGTGAAAGAAATTATTTCGCACCAGGGACATATTGATAAATTTATTGGCGATGCAGTAATGGCAGTATTTAGGGGAGAGTATCATTTAGACCGTGCTATAGAAGCGTGCCTTGCAGTAAGAAAACAATTTGATACGCTACCTCACCAGATCAATAACTTTTCGCCTAAAGTATCTATAGGTGTTAACAGCGGCGAAGTTATATCGGGAAATATAGGCTCAGCCAATTTGCGAAGGCTTGATTATACCGTGATCGGAGATGTGGTAAATACAGCCCAACGTTTACAATCTGTAGCTAAAGCAGGTCAGATATTAATTAATGAAGATGCTTTTGAAAAAATAAAAGAGTCTTTCAATTGTATTAAAGTAGGAGACGTTGCTTTAAAAAACAAAAAAGACTCAGCAGTCGTTTATGAGGTGTTGAACTAATTTTTTAAGTTCTAATTACCTATCGTCCTTACCAGTGAACTATACCCAATGCAGCATGCACTTCGACAAAGCTTGCTTCTTTCAAATAGAATAATTTGAATCACCATTATCCGCTCATCTCACCTATCATAGTGTTACTCGTACCAAAGCGGTTATAGACGCACTCCAACTTCTTGGCAAAGCCGAGGTAAGATCTGTTTATTACTCGATCTGAATTTCGAAACTTAAGAACCTTGTTTACGACACCAATCCCAAAACCTTCTTATTTGCGAACACTATCAAAGAAGCCTCGGGCAGAATAGTAAAGAGAAGAAAATGACACCAGGTGATTCATATTCGCTGCTGCCAAAACAAAGAAGTCACATTATATCTTTTTGGCATGATTCTACGTAAGAGAATCATATCTTTAACCTACTGCTCATTACTAAAGTACAGCTATGACGTTCCATCAATTTACCAGCTTACCAGAAGACATGAAAGCGAAAGAGCTATGGGCTCGAGGTGCTAATATTGGTGAAAGGGATTGTGTAAGGCATACCTTATTTCTCTACCAGATATATTCTTTTTATGCAGAAGTGGTTTATGATAATATTATAAATGACATTGTTGGGCTGCGGGCTTTTAATGATACCGAGTTGTTAGAGCCTTATTTACAAGAAATTGAGATTCCGGAATTATATTAAAGAATACATGTTAAAAGAGATAGCCTGCACTCGAGAGCGGGCTTTTTTATGTACTTAGCAATTGTAATTCTATTTGGCATTGCTTGCGACGCTCCCTTCATCTTATAGTTCTTTGCGCAGCTTATTTTACTTCTACAATGGCATGCATTTTGTTTAAAATCTTTCAATCTTATTATCCTAAGCGATGTCCAGAGATTTATCAATATTAGACCTCCACACCTTGCAATCTTTATTAGCGATTGAGACTGAAAAATTTCTTTCGTCCCTCGAAGACGGAACGCAATTAGACGAATTATATCCCATGAACGAAAGAATTAAGGAACTCAGGAACTTGATAGAAAGCAAGCAGCAGGTATTGCAGAAGACGAGCAATCAATAATTTGCTTACCTGTCTGTACGACGCCGAAGGCTCTCCTTTGGAACGGCAGGGATGTCCAATATCCAATCCCTATAAAGTCTTATTTCTTAAATCCATACTCTCTTTCCACTTTGCAGATTCTTACTTTGTAATGAGAATACCATTCTGTAACTCCCTTTTGCTGTGCGAGTAAATGATCAGTATGTTGCTTCCAGAGTTTTATGCTTTCTAAATCTTTCCAGTAAGAAACAGTTATTCCTGTTTCGCTTCGTGCACTTTCAATACCTAAATAGCCTGGTTGCTGCTTTGCCAATTCATCCATCTTTTCAGCCATTTCATTATAGCCATTATTATCACCCTCTGTTCTTAGTGAAGTAAATATTACCGCATAATAGGGTGGAGCAGGAGTGGAGGCGGGCATGTGGGTTGAATGATTGGTTGATTGTTGAAGATATGGCTTGAAAAATAAGTAATTAAAAAGATTGATCAACTTTTCAACGAATCAACTCAACCTTTCAACTTCTCTACTAACACGTCATGCAATGCAAGCACCTGTGGCGTTAGCAGTTGTCGTTCATTATTAATCAAAACAAAATCACACAGTTTCATTTTTATTTTATCCTGTATCTGTCTGTTCATTCGTGCTTTCACTTCTTCTCTTGTAACATTATCACGCTCCATTACCCGTTGCACCCTGATGGGCTCCGGCGCAAATACACCAATGACATAATCTAGATGAACTGCCGAACCAGCTTCGAAAAGTAGTGCTGCTTCTTTAATTACATAAGGAGTGGTTTGTGATTTCATCCACTTATCTGCTGCATTAATAGTAGCAGGATGTACAATTGCATTAAGCTTGTCTAGCTTAAAAACATTATTGAAAACCTGTGCTGCAAGATAGGGTCTGTTCAGGCGGTTTTCTAAATAGGTCTCCTCTCCAAATTCATTAATTAATTGCTGGCGTAGATATGGATCATTTTCCATGATCTTTTTTGCTTCACTGTCTGCATCAAAAACGGGGATACCAAGCACTTTGAAAATACCAGCTACTATACTTTTGCCACTGCCAATGCCACCTGTAAGTCCAACTTTTAGCATAGTCCAAAAGTATGAAATACAAAATCCGAAATTCGAATAAGATTACTCAAATTCAAACTCCGGATTTACTAATTTTAATTTTGTACTCTTTACTTTGTTGTAGTTGTTGCAGCTTTATTTAACTGCTGGCTCCACTCGAGGCTTATAGCAGATCTTTCAATCTTTATATAACTGCCCGGGTTTACTTCCAGTTGTATGGTGTTGTCATCGTTTAATTTATGTACAACACCATGAATACCGGCTATAGTAACAATTTTATCACCCTTCTGCATACCCTCTATAAACTGCTTTTGAAGTTTTGCTTTTTTTGCTTGCGGACGAATCATAAACATCCAAAAAACGAGGATGATGGCGCCCATCATTAATAATTGGATTGAACCGCCACCTTTAGGGTCTGTTGCTAATAAAATAAATAGAGGATGTAACATTTGTATCGGTTGTTTTGTATGAGTTAGTTGGCTTTTTCTGTCTTTGGTGCTGCAACAGGCTCGGCATGTTCGTGTTTTTCCTCTCCGCCTTTTGCTATTACTTCACCCGTAAAAGTAAGTACATGATTGGCGGCTGGCTTTGTATTTGTTGTTACAGTTATAACTTTTGTAAATATGCCGGGGCTACTTTTATTAGTGTCGAAAACCGCAACAATTTTACCAAGGCTGTCTGGTGCCAGTGGCTCCTTGGGGAAGTCTGCAACTGTACAACCACAACTTGGTTCTGCAGAGATAACATATAAAGGTTTGTTGCCATCATTCCTAAAGTCAAAGCTTACTTCAACTTGCTCGCCCATCGTAAGTACTCCCAGGTTTTGTACAGAGTCTAAATAAACAACTGATGTGTAGTTTGCTGAATCAGCGGCTGCCTGCTTAACAGTTTTCACCTTTTTCGCAGGTTCATTTTTACACGCTAAAAAAGCCAAGGCAATCAAAAAAGCCAAACACAATTTCATGTTTTATTTTTTAAGGTGTATACAAATGTAGGGCAAGAATCGTGGTTATTTAAAACTTACTTTTTGTATTTTGTTCTGGCTCAAAAGGTCTTTGTGAATATTGTCTAAAATGCCGTTTACAAAGTGTCCGCTTTGCGGCGTACTATACGCTTTGGCGAGATCAATGTATTCGTTTAGAGTAACCTTAGTTGGAATAGTTTCAAAATAAAGAAGCTCGCAAACACCCATCTCCATTAATATCATATCTAATATAGCTATGCGCTCTGCATCCCAGTTTTTTAACTTTGGCTTGATCAGCTCGAGGGCGTATTCTTTTTTATCGATAGTTGTTTTCAGAAGATTTCTTGCAAAGTCCCACTTGTCTTTTGTCATCATATCCTGCAAGTTATAACTGCCTGGTTTCTGCAGATAATTGAGCATTAGCTGATTCATCATCTCGGCATCATCGTCCCAATTGGTAAAATGTTCTTCTACATGCGTAGTAAATCTTTCACTGGGGAGCATGAGGTTTGTAAAAATGAAGGTGATGATGTCTTTCTCCGACTTCTTCTCCCTGCTTTGTGCGTTTATATAATCCTTGTATTCCTTGGTTTCACTAAGCTCCTGGTATAACTTCTTAATCTGGTTGTTCGTGTCTTCAATTAAGCCAGGCTTGTCAATTTCTACTGCTGTTTGAAACGAAGGATTTTCAACTATTTTCCATAAGTATTCGTTACCCGAGATCTTGGTGTTTACATTCAAATCCTGCTCAGTTGGTAAATTCTTTGATGCACGACGAAGCGAATCCTTTTCGGCATAACGGGCTACTTCTGTAAGACAATAAAGTAGGTATACAAATAGCTGGCGCGATGAGTCAATTTGCTTTTGTAAACTTTTCGTTGGATCTGGTGTTTTTGTATCCTTTTCTATAGAGTCCAGAGTGTATAGCGTTTGCATCA